>JAYTHD010000012.1:0-9539 GCA_043732975.1 Verrucomicrobiota bacterium | reverse complement strand
CCTCCCCTCAGCGTCTGACCTCTCGCCAGGGTCGAATCAACTCAAACTCCTCCGGTTTGAACTGCCCGGGATTGATCAGTTCAGCCAGGCGTTCTGCATTCTGGCGTTGACCGGTTCCACCCACGGCCGCGGTGTAGAGCAACCGGGCCCGCGGCGGCAGATTGGTGGGGTTCGAGTACCGGCTTTCCAACAGGGAAAGCGCGGCGTCGGGGTTGTTCTGTCGCAACTGCGCAAGGGCGGCCGTGAGTCGAAAGCGATCACTACCCGGATTCATTTTGAACCTCTCCAGAGCCGCCGCGGCATGTTCCGCGACCCGCCGCTTGATCACCAACTCATACCAGGTGATCATGTCCGCGAGGTCGGCGCTGTCCGGTTGAAACTGCTGGAGGCGTCGCAGGGTGGACAGCAGGTTTTGGACATCGTCCGAGGGTCCCAGCAGACGCAGAATCTCCTGCGCCGCCCGGGCGGCATGGAAGGGAAAGCTCAGGAGCTTTTCGTAGGCGGCCGCCGCCAGCTTGGGCTGGCGCAGTTTTTCGGCGTAGCTCGCCACGATCAGAATCTTTTCCGGGTTGTCTCGCAACGCACCCAGGGCCTGCTGCAGATAACCCGCGACCGCGTTGGTGTTGCCGCTCCGGTATTGCATCAACGCCCGGTAACAGTGGCGAAGCTCGGGATCGATGGCGAGCGTGGCATCCTCGATCAGGATGCCCACCTCATCCCAACCGCCCGCATTGGCCTTGGCCTGGATCCAGCGTTGGGCGGCCGCCGAATTCATCCGGCTCAACGATTCATCCAGAACTTCCGGCACCCGGGTCGGGGCGTTGTGCGCCAGCAACCAGTCGGCGGCCTGGATACGCTCGATGGGCGACGATTGGCTGCCCAAACGCTGAATGACCAGAGAGACCAATGGACTGCGCTCCGTTTCGTCGGCCAATCGATATCTCAAATCATACCAGGCCAAGTCCTGCACCAGTGTCCGATTGGTCACCGTTTCCATGGATTTTGAAAGGATCAGCAATTCGGACCGCTCCAGATTGGATTCCGAAGCAAGCCGCTGAACCGCCCGCGCATTGAAGGGGCCCTGGGACATCGCCAATCCCCAGAGCAGTCGCTTCCCCGTTTGCCGCGTGGTTTCATCGACATCCGCCATCTGCAAAAGTCCCAGCCGTAACTGCACCGGATCGCTCGTCGGGTGCGCCCGAAAGGCGGCCAGGGCCAACGAGAGGGCCTCGCGAGTCCCGCCCAGCCGCTCCAGGGCCTCGATGCCCACTAGCAAGGCGTCCAGATTCGTCGGCGAATCCGTCATCACCTGACGCGCCTGCAATCGAGCCACATCGGGGCGATTATGGATCAGTGCCTGCCGCGCATAGTCCAAGCGGTCGGTCACGGTTGCACTGCCGGATTCGACCAGCAGGCCGTAAAAGGAAAGGGCATCCACCTTTCCCGCGATCGCCAGGAATCGGGCGGCCAGCCGAAGCACCTCCGGCTCCCGCGGGTCGTAGGCGTTCGCCAACCGGAGCTTCTTGCCCACGGAATTCCAATCCTGCGCGGGAAAATCCCGCGCGTAGACTTCCGCCACCAACTCCAATGCCTTCCGGTGCTTATACCGACGATACAACGGTTTGGCAGCCACCGCGCCGGCGAGCGACAGCAGAGCCAAGGTCCAGAGCACTATGTAGAATCGTAACGGTCGATCGTTCAGCATGTTGAATTCGGCCTGCCAGCGGACGGCCGGCCATTCGAACCTTGTATAAAGGCACATCATCGGGCCGGCTCAAGGAGGATTCGCGCCCGCGCGCCAGCCGCCGGCGGTTAAAATTCAACGCCCCGAACTACCCCCGAATTCCCGTCCCCAACCGGCTACCCCACCCTCCAATCTAAAGGCGGTCCGAGGGCAATCGGAGCCTGGTTCCAAAAAAATGCTTCCGGATTTCGCCTCCCGGACAGCCGATGACCGACCCTCTCCTGGATACTGTGCCCATGAAAAGTGGACCGCAAGATTCGCAACCTCAACTCGCCTTGACCCTGCCGCTGCCGCCAAGCCCGGGCCGCGGCCGGCGGGGACACCGCCCCTGCACCCGCGCCCGTGCCCGTTGGTGGTTTGATGAAATGCGGCGGATCGTTGAAGCCGGTTTGGATTTTCCACATCCCGGCCTTCGGTGATCCCGTGAGTCAGGCGCTGGCCCGGTCCGCACTATTCCACCCACGCCGGCACCAGGCCTTCACCACGCCAGGTACTTTAGTAAATCTCCGAACAATCCGCTGGGAACCTTGACGGTCACTCCCGTCGGATCGTCATCAAACCGCGCCAATGCGACCCGCGACCCTCCCAACTCGCCGCCGAACTCGAGCCGCCATTTGGTAAATCCCCGGGCCGATCCGGGCGAAAGTTCGATGACCAGGGTCAACGGGCTCGCCGATAAATGGTAGATCTGACGGAACTGTTGTTCCTGACGCGGATCCGCCAGGGAATACCGGTCGGACCGCACCGCCCCCAATTCGCCCAGACTGAGCTCCAGATTGGCCGCCAGAATGGAATCCATTCGTCCCAGCGGATGGACCCATCCCCCATTGGTACGGACCAAGACTCCTTCGCTTCCCGGTCGCTGCACGCGCAACTTCATCACGTTCGAAACGCTGAAGTGCCAGTCGTGCAATTGTTGCGCTGAGTCCGCGAACTGGGCGAGCACGCTCACGGGCAACCCATAGACCGAAGGTTCATCGGTGCGTCGCACTGCTAGAAGCGTTGGCCGCGCCGGGAAGGGAATCCCAAATTGAATCTCCACCGCCAGATTGGTTCCCCGCAAAAGCCGATAATCACGTACGGGCGGCTGGAGACCAAACCGCGCCAGGTCGGTCACGACATCGGCCGTGAAGTCGGCGATCTCCACCAGTTCAAATTGCCTCAGGAAATACTCCATGATTTCCGGGTCGGCCGGGAAATGCTTCGGCGACGTCACCCACCAGTTGGTGGAATTCAAATTGGTCCGCTCCACCCGAAAACCGGCTTCACCAGCGCGCCCCACAAACTCGAGGGCGGTGACAGGACCAGGCGGGGGCAACAACCGCCGGTCGCGGAAGTCGGCCAACGGCTGGATCAGCGATTCCAAAGTGGCCGCGGGCACGGTGACCAGATTCGTCAGATCCCGACGCAGGGCGTAGCGCTGCGCGGGGTCCCCGGTCGAAAGTCCACCAAAGCTGAGGCGGACCAAATCCTGCGCCCCGCGTCCCAGAATCAATTCCGCCTCCGGCTTCTGGAGACCAAAAGTCTCCAGGTCAGACACGGGTTGATCGGAGACGAATCGTTCCACCCGCGCCCGCTCCAGCAGTGCGATCATCGTTTCCATCCGCCCGCCATCCGCCCGCGCTTCCAGCGGACGTTTCAGGCGCCAGATTCCGTTGGTATCCCGGTCCGCACGGAATTCGGTTTTGCCACTCAATTCCACCCGGTCGAAGCCCTCCCGCGGGAGCACAAACAGCGAACGATCACGCCATTCATCCGGGGATTTCGGCAGCGCATCCCGCAGCGCCCGATCCGCGACGAATACCCCCGGATCCCCGATCCGCTGCAGGTAGAAACGATTCCCGCTCAGCGTCGGCGAGCCACAGCGGAGCACCACCGGCGGCCCGGATTTTGAAATCACCGTCAGGACAGCCGCCGTCCCGTCCTCCAGACCGAATCCCCGTCCCCCCACCCGCCGCCGCCAATTCGGCCGCCCCGAGATAGGACGAGACCTGAAGCTTGCCCAGTGTCCGCAGGAAACCCTGGATTTGAATTCCCTCCGCCGGCGCGTTCAGGGGCGCCCGCAACCGCCACGGTGAGGTCGGGTTATTTCGATGGACCGATAGCAGGCGATTGGAAACACTTAACTCCAGGCCGGTGACGTCTTCGGTGGGGATCGACGTGAAAAAGGCACTGGATCCACCCCCGCCCAAGATCCTTTCCCCGGCGCGTCGCTCCACGAAAAACACGTACGCCGTCAGTCCCAGTGCCATCACCGCCAGCCACCAGTTGGAACGTGTTTTCATCGCTTGTTCGAAGGCGTTTTCAAGAAGGGAGTTTTAGCTTCGGCGACGCGACCACACGAGCACGCCCAATCCCAGGACGCCGCCCGGCAACCCCGCGAGCAAGGTCCAACGCAGCACCTGGATCTGGCTCGGGGTCAATTCCAACCGGTACTCGCGAATGGGCTTCGGTCCGATCGCCAGCAACTGCGCCTGGTCCAGCAACCAGGCGACGGTCAACTCCGCAAACCGGTAGTTCGCGTACCCGCGCAGGAATTCATTGCCGAACATGTTCACGTCCCCAATCACCACCACCCGGCCATTTCGCCGCCCCGTCGTCACCCCCGCGACACCGCCCTTCTCCGCCGCCACCGCCACGGGGATTTCCTGGCCTTTGATGTCCACACCTGATCGAAAGGCGATGTTGCCTCCGGAGAAATCGGATTTCGTGATCCCGTTCGTACTGGTGCTCACCAGCACCTCCACCTTGGGGGCGTCCGCCGGCATTTGGTCTCCCGCGAGCCGGCGCACCACGCGCGGCGAGGGCAGATACACACGATCCTGCTTGCGTTGCAGCGGGCCGACAATGGGATGAATGCCAAAACTCGAACTAAGCACGTCCAGAGAACTCCGCGTCGTCGACGGATCACCCGCATACCGCGGTTCAATACCGATTCCCCAAGCCTGCAGGGACACCTCCGGGCCCAACGTCAGCTTCACCGCGTCCGGATCCAGCATCCACAACAACCGCCCGCCCGCATTCAGGTAACGCTCGAGCTTGATCAACTCCGGCTCGGTATACCGTCCGGTCCCGCCGGCGATAATGAGCAATTGCAGATCCGCCGGCACATCGTTGGTGCCCTCCAGCTTCAGGGTTTCGATGACGGCATTCTTGGTCGCCGTCAGTTCGGCAAATTCCTTGTACCCCACGGTCGCCGCCCCGTTATCCGGCCGGCGTTCGTTATGACCGGCCAAAAACGCCACCCGCGCCGGGGCCGCCTCCAACAAGGCGTTCAATGCCGACGTGAAATGAATTTCCCCCTTGAAGCCGGCCCGGCGAATGTCCTTCGATTCCCCCGCCATGAGCTTCTGGATATCTGCGTCAAAGACCGACAACTCCCCGTCACTCACCACGATTGGCGGATGTGCCCGATCATCAAAAATCACGACGTTTTCCACGTCGACGCCCAGTTTGTAACGCACCCGCAGGTTGAAGGCCGCCTCCCGTTGAGTCACCGGATCCACCACCGCCAGGTGAATCCTGGGCTGCTCCAGCGCATATTGGCGGAGCAGCCCATCCACATGCCCGTACAGTCCGGATTCCCGGTCAAAAAGGATGGTGACATCCACCTGATTGGTGATCAATGGCAGCACCTGCCGGGTCAGCGGACTGAGCTGATAGCGGTCATCCAGCGATAGATCCTGCCGCCACCGCAGATGCCGGGCCGCGAGATAGTTCAGGAGCACGGTCAGCACGAAGGCGGAAAACACGCCGACGGTGACCGCCAATCCAAAACGATAGCGCCGACCGGACTCGAAGCTCGGCGGCGGTCCTGGATTCGGCTCCGATGACGCTGAAGTTGTCCGACTCATTGCCACCTCCGGCTTTGCACAATGCGCTGCGTCACGAACAGGAGCAGCGCGGTCGACGTCAGATAAAACACCACCTGCCGCCCATCAATGAGTCCGCGGGTGAAATCCTCCATGTGGCGGACCAGGGATATGTGGTTCAGGGCCGGAACCCACCAGCCCGATTCCGTCCCCGGGCCGGCGTCGGGACGCAGACTCACGACCCAAAGCCCGATGCCCAGCAGGAAACTCAACATGGCGGCAATGATCTGGCTGCGCGTCATGGCCGACGCGAGGCAGCCCAGGCTCATGTAAAGCGCGCCCACCAGCCCCAACCCGACGAACGTGGCGGCCATTACCCGCGGATCACAAAGCGCCGGCTCACCCTTCACCTGGCGCAAGACAAAGAAAATCAGCAGCAACGGCAACCAGGTCAGGAGAAAAAACACCAGCGCGCCGGTGAACTTGGCCAGCACCACCGTCCAATCCCCCACCGGCGTCGTCATCAGCGCCTCGTAGGTGCCCGACGACTTTTCCGCCGCAAACGTCCGCATCGTGATCACCGGCGCGGTCAGCAACAGCACAATCCAGAAATACGCCACGCTGTAATACACCTCCGTCACCGGAGCTTCCAGCGGCCGCAGGTTGAACTTCTCCACAATGTCCATCAGCGCGAAGCCGTTCAACAACAGCACGGCGGCGATCACCACATAGCCGGTCAGCGACTTGAAAAAGCCGCCCAACTCCCGCCGCACCAAGGCCAGGAAAACGCTCATGGGCCGCGCCCCTCCTGCGATCGCTCCCGTCGAGCCAGCCCATTACTTGGACTCATTGCCCTGGCCTTTCGTGAGTTGTACAAAGATGTCTTCCAGAGACTGACGGCTGCGGGTCAGTTCGCGCAACGGCCAGGCGTGCTGCCGTGCCTGTTCATAGACGATCAGGCGCAGATCAAAACCATTCCGCGGCGTCAGCGAGACGCGTTGGTATTCGCCCGCCGCCGAACTTACATCCATTCGCTCAATCTCCGGAACATCCCGAAACGCCTCGCGCAGTTCCGCCGGGGACGCCGCAATTTCAGCCACCACACGGCCGTCGATCGAAAAGCGCTGCTCCAGATCCTCCACTCGATCCGCCGCCAGAATTCGTCCCTGATTCAGGATCAGAACCCGGGAACAGGTCATCTCCACCTCGGACAAAATATGGGTCGACAACAAAACCGTGTGGCGTTCGCCCAATTGCTTGATTAAGGCCCGCACCGAACGGATCTGGTGTGGATCCAGACCGATCGTCGGCTCATCCAACACGATCAAATCCGGCTCATGAACCAGTGCATCCGCCAGCCCCACCCGCTGGCGATACCCCTTGGACAGTTGTCCGATGATGCGCCGATGGACATCCATCAGCCCGCATTGCCGCATCACGGTATCCACCCGCTCCCGACTCCGCGTCCAGCCGAGACCCTTCAACCGTGCCCGGAATTTCAGGTATTCCCGCACCCGCATGTCCAGATGCAACGGGTTGTTCTCCGGCATGTACCCGAGCCGGCGACGCACCTCATCCGGTTGATGAAACACGTCGAACCCCGCCACCCGGGCGGTCCCGCTGGTCGCCGGCATGAACGTCGACAGAATCCGCATGGTCGTCGACTTGCCGGCTCCATTGGGACCCAGAAAACCAACCACCTCCCCGCGCCCGACCACAAACGAAAGCCCATCCACAGCCGTTCGGCCGGGATAGCGCTTCGTGAGGTCTTTCACCTCGATCATGGGGACACTGGTGGACATCTGCTTCCGGGTTAGACCCATAGCGGGACGAATCCACTCACACCAGATTCGAATCCATTTCCCCGCAACAAATTGCCGATTTTTTTCGGCCCGACAGCAGGGGGAAAACCGACGCCGTCAAAACGCTTCTTCGGAAGTCAGATTCCTTGGACGGGTCAACGCAACCAAAGTAGCGCCACCGCCGTCAGCACGGCACCAAATCCCACCAGTCCGCCGCCCACCTGCTTCGTCCGGGCCACGGTCGAGGAGGCCCAGGCCAGCCAATCGCGCAAACGGTACGGCGAATGCACCAGCCAGATCGCCACGATCACCACGAAATAACACCACAGCGCGATGACATTCTTCGGTTGCAGCCACGATTGGGGATCCACGCCGGCGGTCACATGCCAGCGCTGCCAATCCAGAATCTTGTCGCACAACAACAGCGCCAGCACAGCCGCACCGCGCACGGCAATGTAGTCCTGGACAAAGAAGCAGTTACCCACGCCCACCAGAATGACGGCCCCATAGAGATAGGGCCGAATCGCTGCAAAATCCGTCAGATCCGAGTTGTACAGATTGTACCAAAACCAACCGGCACTTCCCAGCATCAGGACGATGCCGACGGGCACGTTGCGGGCGAATTGGCGCAGGGACGCGCCGAACCGGCCCGGCGACAACAGCGCGAACAACCCCGGCAAGGCGTGAACCGCAGCGAGCAACAAGGCGACGACGAAAAGCTTCATGCAATAGACAACCACCACCCCGTTACTTCACGAGGTTCCAAAACCTGTAGCCAATAAAATCGCCCGCGACACGAAAAGATCATCGCCCGTCGTCGCCACCGATTGGGAGACGACGGGGGGACGCCGGCGGATTCATCCGCAGCCGCCGACACAACACGATGTCGGTGGCCGCTCCCGGTGACACCCGGATTAATGGAAACTCTTGTGCGTCGGATCACCCCGGGAGAACAGGTAGGCGACCAGGTCGGAGATTTCTTCCGCCTTCAGGGTATTGATCAGTCCGGACGGCATCATCGACACCGTTGACGGCTCAATGCTGGCAATATCCGCCCGCTTGACGTCCGTCATCTGGCCTGGATCAAACATGTCCTCGACGACGTGGATGCTGGAACCGGCGAGATTGCCAATGCGACCGGAGAGCACATCACCGTTTTTCTTGGTGATCAGAATCGCCTCATACTGATCGCTGATGACCTTGCTCGGCTCCACAATCGACTCCAGCAGGTCGTGGACGCTGAACCGACCGACCACGCCGGTGAGTTCCGGTCCCACGGATCCGCCGTCCGACACGAACCGATGACAAGCGGCGCAAGCCACCTCGCCGAACAATTGACGGCCCCGTTCAAAATTGCGACCGCCGCGAATGTTCCCCTCCACCAGCGGAACGAGTTCATCCACCGTCCACTCCTTGACGAAAGCCCGGGCGGCCAGCGCATCCCGCGGACTCTTTTTCGCCACTTTGGCCGTCAGAATTGGAGCCAAGGCTGCCTTTTCCGCCTCGCTGAGGGAATCGACGGCCTGCTTCCGGACATTTCTGATGGAGCTGGCAAACGTATTGCCGCCGCGGTAGCCCTCCGCTTTTTGAAACCAGCGAAAATACTCCTCGCGCAGTTCCGGGGTCCAGCCCGTCTTCACAATGCGGAGCGACTGGGCGTAGTCGATCTGCTCTTCCTGCGTCGGCGCCGTGCGCAACGCGGCGACGATCTTGGCCGGAGCGGTTGGCGATCCCAGGTACGCGAGCAACTGCGCCAGCAGGTTGTCGGCATCGCGGTGATGGGCGGGAAAGAGGGGTTCGAATTTCGCGGCCAATTGCTGCCGAACGCCTTCTTCCGGCGCCCCCAACCGGATGAACGCCAGCGACCACGCCCGCAGCCAGTCGACTCGGTCCGACGGCGACAACGAAGCCCAGGAAATCTGCTCCAGTGCGCGGCGGATGCGCGCGGCCAGGTCCGGATCCACCGGGGGCGTCGACGGCTTCCGATGGATCGCGTCGCGTCCACTGAGCCGGATCAGCGCGACCAACGCGGGAATCGCCTTCCGCGGTTCCTGCTCCGACAGGGCCTTTTCGCGCCAGGTGCCAACGTCCTGCCATTCCAGAGCCGTCCGCGCGGCAAAGCGCAGGGTGCGATCGGGATCGCTCAAATACGGCCACACGGTCGCCACCGCCGCGGGATCG
>JAYTHD010000011.1:0-16914 GCA_043732975.1 Verrucomicrobiota bacterium | reverse complement strand
AACCGGCACTTTCAAAAAGTCGTTTGGTCGCGAAGGCGGGTTTTCCATTGAAAACCCGAGGAAATATCACGCCCTATTAGGTTCTGTGGGATGCCAGTGTTTTGCGTTCGGTGGCAGCAGCGGGTTGACGAACGTGACGATTGGCAGCCGAGTGTCCAGCATTGGGCACGGTACTTTTAAGGGTTGCACCGGCCTGACGAGACTGGCGATCCCCAGCAGTGTGACGAACATCGAAGACAATTTCAGGAAATGGGGAGTATTTTTCGGGCCGTTCGCCGACTGTACCAGCCTGACGAACCTCAGCGTGGATCCGCTCAACCCGGCCTACATTAGCCTGGACGGTGTCTTGTTGAGCAAAAGCCAGAACACGTTGGTCGCCTATCCGGCCGGAAAGGGTGGAGATTACCTGGTGCCCAACAGTGTGATCAGTATCGGCCTCGGGGCTTTCGGTGGCTCCACGGGTGTGACCAGTGTGGCCGTTGGAAGCGGCGTGACGGATATCGGGGATTGGGCCTTTTATGGGTGCACCGGCCTGACGAGCGTGACGCTGTCAGACAGTGTGACCAACATCGGAGAATCCGCCTTCTCCCTCTGCAGCGGGTTGACCAACGTCGCATTGGGACACGGCGTCATCCGCATCGCTGCCCGGGCGTTTTTCTCCTGCGATGGGCTGACGACGGTGACGATCCCGAGTAGCGTCACCAGTATTGAGGAGGGTGCGTTCGGTGTCGCGAGCAGCCTCACGAGCGTCCAATTCGAGGGTAATGCGCCGAGCATTGAGGAGGGAGCATTCGACTCGCCCGCTTTTATCTATTATTTTCCAGGCACCACTGGCTGGGGTTCGTCCTTTGGCGGCGCTCCGACTGCGCTGTGGCTCCCGCAGGTGAAAGGTGGGGATGCCAGCTTTGGCGTGCGGCCAGATGGATTCAGATTCAGCGTTTCCTGGGCCGACGGCAAGACCGTGGTGGTGGAAGCCTCCACTAATCTCCTCAATCCCGTCTGGCTTCCGCTGCAAACCAATACTCTCAACGGCGGACCGTTCCATTTCAGCGACCGGCAGTGGACGAATTTCACCAGCCGAGTCTACCGCCTCCGCTCGCCGTAAAGGTACTCCTCGGAACTGATAAAATAATGCGAGTACAGTTATGAATATCAATAAGACAATGAATAGGAGCCGTCCCTTCCTTCTAATGACAAAAGCGCTGTTCGTCTGGCTGCTCGCCGCTTGGGTTCTGGGCGGGGACTTGGATCTGCAGACCGTAGGAAGCTACCGCGTCGCTGACATTCCGGATGAGGTCGTGATGCAACCCGGCAAGTATGCTTTTGCGCTCGGATTCTTATTCGAGGTGAGCGACCCGGCCAACCCAAAACCGGTCCGCCGCTATGATACCAGCGGATGGCCTCATGGCCTGCCTGTCTCCACGAACTTCACCTATTCGCCTGATCCGGTGGAGACGTGGCTGGTGACGGACCGCCGTGATCCAGATCACCCCCAACCGTTGGGCGGCTACAAAACGATTGCCCTGCCTTTTGGCGTCCGGATCTCCGGCAAATACGCCTACACTGTTGATGGCAGTGTTGCCCCTGGTGCGATGGAGGTGATCGACATCAGCGACCCCGCCAATCCCCACCGCGCTGGCAGCTACCAGAGCAACCATCATCCTAACGCTGTAGCGATCTCCGGCAACTACGCATATCTGACGACAGTCGAGGGAAGTCTCGACGTGCTCGATATCCGCAATCCGCTGAAGCCGGCCATGATAGGTAATGTGACGGTTAAAGAGGAGGCGCTCAGCGTCGCCGTGGTGGGCGATTACGTGCTGGTGGGAGGATTCTACTGGTTGCAGGTTGTTGATGTGCGCAATCCGGCCAATCCGCAGCCGGTCGGCCGGCATCTGCAAACCTATGATCGCGTCGGGAACATCAGCGTCTCGGGCAATTTTGCCTATTGGGGAGGCTACGGTGATGTTGAGTTTTTCGACATCTCTGATCCCGCGCATCCGAGGTTTGCGGGTCGTTCGGATCACTTTGAGGAATACACAAGGGCTGTGGCGCTCTCGGGCAATGTTGCCGTTATGACCGGGTTTTACGGCGGCTTGTATGTGATGGCTCTTCGCCCCGCAAATCCCCAACGCGTGGCTGACTTACAGTTCGGAACGGACGCAGGTGACCATGGCCCTGGAGGCCTCGCCAATGGGTTGGCGGTCGCCGGCAACCATGCCTATGTCACGGATAATGACGCAGGCGTTCAGGTGATCGATATTAGCGACACAGACAAGCCGCGGCGAGTCGGGGGCTATGGTACCCGCGGTGAATTCAATGGAGTTGCCGTTTCAAGTAACTACGCCTACGTCAACGGGACAGTTTGGGCTGGGGGCACCAAAGTTCATGATGCCTTGCATGTGCTCGATGTCAGCGACCCAACCAATCTCCGGCGGGTGGGCGGAGCCTCGTTGGCCGGCATTTTCAGTGGCCCCGTCATTTCCGGAAACTATGCCTACCTGGCAGGCTTCGCACCCGGCCTCGACGATGGCCTGTTTGTGTTCGATCTCAGCTTGCCGACGAATCCACGACAGGTGGGCCGTTACCATCCCGCGGGCTCTGCTGGCCAGGTGGCGGTTTCTGGCAGCTATGCCTACATCCCCACGGTTGGATCCTACCGTGGGACGAACTATCTGGGTGGAGGTAGTTTGGAAGTCGTCGACGTCAGCAACCCGGGTAATTTACGGCGCGTGGGCCGCTACGACACCTTTTATTCGGCCAGGAGTGTCGCTGTCTTTGGACGGTATGCCTGCGTCGCGATCGAGCCGGACTGGATCGGGACGAACCGCATCGGCGGCCTGATAGTAATCGACATCAGCGACCCGCAAAACCCTCGGCGTATTGGCACCTACGGGAGCGATCTTCGTTCCGACTGTCCTTCCTTGGTGGTGTCCGGTGATCTTACTTACGTTGCGCGTGGTGGTCATGGCTTGGAAGTGATCGATCTCACCAATCCGGCGGATCCGCGGCGCGTCGGCGGAAACTCCGCCGTGTTCCCACCGAATAGCGTGAGCCAGATCGCGGCTTCCGGGGGACGCGTGTTTGTTGCTGCTGCCGAGCAAGGCTTTGTTATTTTCGATTTGTTCCGGCCCTTTCGTCTGGATCCACTGGTCGGCAGTAGCCCCGATCCGTTCCGTCTGCGTCTGGATGGGCCGCGCGGTGTGAGCGTCCAAGTCCAGCGGAGCACCAACCTGGCCGACTGGGAGCACTGGCAGCCGATCACCTTTGGCGCAACGCCAGTCGAAGTTTCAGATCCCGATGCCGCCGCCGCGCGACACCGCTTTTACCGGGCAGTCATTCCTTGAATGTTACCAGCTATTGCTTGTCGGCAGAAAGTTTGGTGACGGCGTCGTCCACCGCCTTGCCCAGTCCGGGAATCCGCTGCGTGTAGGCAATTGGACTGACGGCATCGAAGGCGGGGAAATGGGTGCGCGACGCGAATATTTCGTCGGCATAGCGATGACCGAGATTGCCGACGAAGGCGATGATGTAATGCGGAACGGCTGGCCTGGCAGCGACGTGACAATGCAGGCGTCGGAGCCGTAGTTGAACGTCAGCCCGGTCTTATGCGCAAAATTGACCGCTGCCTTCACGTTGGCCGCCCGGATATCCACCCCGAAATCCGCGCCTTCCACCACCACATGCCCGTTCGTGGGATTTATCCAGCGCTCCGCCACGCGGGATGGGATTCCCGGCAACACATTCGGTGCGCCGGGAAAATTCGCCGTCGTCAGAGCCTCGTTGAAGCTCTGCTCGGACAGGAGTCTTTTCAGAAAGGCACGGGACGGCTCGGAGAGCAGTTTTGCGGTCACCGGATGGCCGTTCGCGCCCGGCCACAGTTCACCCGGCCCGCCGTCAATGAGCCAAAACATCCGCGCAATGTCCCATGCGGTTACTGTAATTTGCGCAGTGTTCCAGCCATGCCCGGTCTGCGGGTCGGTGGCGTTGATCTGCAGCGTGGGTAGGTTGAGTTCTCGGAATTCGCGGTTGAGCGACTCGATTTCGTTCTTGTCGTGCAGCATTTTCAGCAGCGCGCCGGTCGCGTGGTTGTCGCTGACGGTGATCATCGCGTCGAGCCAGTCGCGGACCTGGCGCGGTTCCGGTTTGGCACCCTTGACCTCGTAACTGTAGTCCCAGTCCAGCGTGAGCCTGCCCGCATCAATCATCCGCATGACGTGAAAGGCAATCATAGTCTTAAAGAGAGACGGGGGATACGGCGCCATGAACTGATACGGCGCGTTTGTGCGGCCCGGCACGATGTCATCGGCCGCGGACCATGGCGGATCATTCGTCCAGCCTTTCATCGTGAGCGGATGGCCATCCTCAGGCGAAAACGTCCCGCCGTCGGACCGTTCGATATCCCAGCGCAAAAACCGCACACTGCTCGCGCCGGAGTTTTTGTCGAGCGGCACCACCAGTCCGTCCGGGTAATCGCGTGAAAGCAGGACATAGGCGCGATCCGCCATTCGGCCTTCCGCGTCGAGCTGGATGACGGCGACATTGACGTTCGGCGGATGGGCAATCGGCTGTGCGGGCAAGCCCAAGTGCGCCTTCACTGGCCGGCTTTCATCGCCCGCGCCGAAATCGATGACCCGCTCAAAGTGTCCGGACCGCACTGCTTTCAGGACCGCGGTTTCGAGCGGCGTTTCCGCCTGGACATACCAGGCCACGCTCCCAAGCAGCGTGGCGGTGGCAATAATGAATTTTTGCTTCATACGATTGGCGCCGTGATTTTGATTTCAAAATGCTCAGGGATGTCGGTGCGCCTGGAGCCAGGTGGGTCAGCGGTGTTTGTCCTTCCAATCGTGCAGCCGACTCAAAGCCTCGAACTCGCTGATAACTCAGATCATCCATGAGTCGCCTCTCGGTCACTTGACGGCCCGGCGCATTTGAGGAACGAAGCGCCTGGATGAGTTCAAGCACCTGCCTCACCTTGACGACGTCCGGTACCAACTCCGGAACGAATTGGATCAGGCCCCAAGCGGCCATTCCCAAATCACTTCTTTTTTGGGCGGGGTGTTCCAGCGCCCGCCAGAAGTCCTTCATCAGCAGCTCAAATTTGCGTCGCATGTGGAAGTGCCAGGATGTTACCGCCATCTGGGGTGGATGGCCAAATTGGTTTTGCTCAAGGGCTATCGCGGTCCGCAAGGAGGTAATGATTGCCCGGTCGGCTTGGCGCGCATCCGACACCGTTCCCTGAAAGATCACGATGGCCAAGACAGCACAACCGAAGGGTGATTCCTCCGCCAACCTTGGCTTCGAGGCCAAGCTCTGCTGGCCGCCGACAAGCTCTGCAACGACATGGACGCGGCGGAGTACAAGCACGTCGTCCTGCGGCTCATTTTGTTAACGCGCTCCGCCAGCGCCGAAGGCAAGAACGGCGGCCAGTTCTACACCCCGACCTGCGTCGTGCGCTGCCTCGTTGAGATGCTCGCCCCCTACAAAGGCCGCATATACGACCCCGCCTGCGGTTCCGTTCTCGCCATCGCGAGATTCGTGCAGTCGGAAAAACTCGTCGAATCCCACGGCGGCACCGCAACGCGCGGGAGCGCGAATCTTAACCGCGAAGCTGCTCCGCGGGACTTTCGCAGAGCGAAAGACCACCGAGGCGACATTTCCATCTACGGCCAGGAGAGCGACGCCACCGCCTGCCGCCTCGCCGTCATGAACCTCGCCTTCGCAGAGGTCGGCGTCTTTCACTAAGCACATGAATACACAGTGCAAATACGACATCGTTGCGCCGGAACCAGCCGCTCTGATTGAATCTATGCGCTCAGTTGGCTACACACTTCCCGCAGCGGTGGCGGACATCGTCGACAACAGCATTGCCGCGGGAGCAAAGAACATACGAGGAGCTATTCCATGAATTTTACCCTGGGGGCTACCCATGGGCTGGGTACGGAGACCTTTTTTGCATTAAAACGCTCTGATCTGATCACTGGCCCTTGAAACGAATGGATTGTTTTTGTGGATGAGAACGCCGATTCAATTTCGGAGTGCACATTTGCAGTAGACAAATTTGCCCTCGGGACATTGGATGTTTGGCTTAATCTTCCCAGCACGAGGCACAATCGAAAGGGAACCTTATCCTATCATGATGGTCATGTGGATAACCATCGTTGGTTGGATGAGACGACATTTGCACCCGAACTGGGAGTCTATCGATGGATAGTGAGTCTCCCAGGCAAGTCGTCAAAAGACTTTAATTACTACTTAGAACGAAGCACAAAACTGGGCGCTTCCAGGGGAGATCCGTGAGATTTCTTGGCATTGAATCCGAGCGGGGCCGCTTGGACGAGATCCACACGCGTGGGTTTACGCGGACAGGCGAAGTGCCAGGTTCACAGCGTTGGCAGTACGGAGTTGTGGGATGGGTGTCATGGGGGCTGGATGCCCTGCCCGGAATCCAAAGACGAGCGGTGCGAGAAGCTTGCGGGCTGGAGGCGAGTCGCGATGCTCGACCCGATGCGTCGGCAACTCAGGCACCGCCTTCTTATCGTGATGCTGGGCATTCCCGGAGTAATTACCGGGTTTGGCCTGGCGGGCGACTTACCCCGGAAGGTGGCCGTCGAGCCGCCCCGGGTGGCCGCGGCGACGGTCCCTCCGTCCGCTCCGGACGAACAATTCTTTGCCACGTTGCGCCGATTCGCCGATTGGCTGGATCCCGACCGGACGCATCACCCGACGGTGGCAGCGAGGCTGGAGATTCTGGCCACGGAAGGACTGCCCGCGGGATTGGTCGGCCTGAAGTTGCAGTATCGTTGGCGTTGCCCGGACCGGGCGCAGTTACGGGGAGCGATTGGCGGTGAGGCATTCACTTTGGGCCGGGAAGGTGCGGCGCTGTGGCTGTGGCGGCCGGCACGGAATCGCCTTTGGTTGGCGCGGTCGTCGGCGAGCGATCCCCTGGAACCCCTCGCGCTACCTCTGATGGAACTTTGGCGCCCCCGACTGGCCACCTTGTTTGCCGTTCAGAAGGAACCATCGGCCACGGTCGAAGGCGTCCCATGCGAAGTGTTGACCGGTCGGATGCTGAAGTTGCCGCAGGCCTCGCTGGGCGTTCCGGGCACCACGTTGACGCTTTGGCTGGGGCAGCAGGATCACCGGCTGCGACGATTCCGAGTCACCTTTCCGGAGCAACACCGCGCATTGACCGTGGCAGTGCAGGATTTGCGGGAACGCCCGGCCGGCGAGGCGTTCCGCTGGTCGGCGCCGGCAGAGACGACACAGCGTGTGGAGTCCGTGTCCCTGGCCCGAATCCGGGGTGCGTTTCCCGACGCCTTTTTGGAAGCCGAATTGCTCTCGTTGGTCGCACCGTGACCGCGGCGGCTCGCAGACTCGGCGGGGAGGACTCACCGGGCTACTGGGTCTCCGGGGCTTTGATCGGCGGCCGGATGCCCCATTTCTTGGCGAGCGCCATCACCTGCGGCAGCGGCTTCATGCCACCGGTGCAGGTGGGATCGGTCAACGACATGGCCGCCGCACAGACGCCGGTGAGCAGGGAGCGGGAAAGTTCCCAACCTTCATGCAAGCCCAACAGCACACCCGCACAAAAGGCGTCGCCCGCACCCGCCGTGCCGCCGATGGCCTTGGGCGGGACCTGGAGCGACGACTGCCAGAGATCCGGCCCGCCCCGTTGCTGCGCGTAGCAGCCTTCGGGGAAATGAATGACCACCAGGTCCCGGACACCGAGTTTGAGGATTTCGCCAACGGCCTGCTGGAGTCCGGCGGTGTCGAGCTTTTCGTCGCGACGCAACTGGATCCCGGTCACCTGGCCGGCTTCGTACTCGTTCATGATCGCGTAGTCGACGTGCTTCAGGGCGGGTGCGACCACGGCCTTGAAACGGTCACTGGATTCGCTGACGACGTCGATGCAGGTCTTCAGACCGGCCGCCTGTGCGGCCGCGAGCAATTCGGCGGCGCGGGTGTTTCCCTTTTTATCCACGCGATCCAATTTGTCGAGCAACAGCAGATAGCCGAGGTGGAAAATTCGGGCCTTGGTCTTGGTGAAATCGAGATTCTTGCCGTCCCACAACGCATTCGCCCCGCGGCAATGGAAAAAAGTCCGCTGCCCGGAATTCTCCACGGTAAAGACGTCGGTATAGCTGGTCGAGGCGTTGGCGGTTTGTTGGATGAATTTCGTGTCGACGTGATGGCGACGGCAATCCGCGAGGATCGCGGCGCCGAGGGCGTCCTGGCCAACCAACCCGGCGCCCGCGAGTGGCAGGTCGACACCCATCTTGGCCAGATTCAGGAGGATGTTATAAGGCGAACCCCCGGTGCCCGAAGATTGCCCGTGAATATTCGCCAGACGTTCCGGGGCGGGGTAGGTGTCGATCAATTTGACGTGGTCAATGATCCAATTACCCCCGGCGAGCAATCCCCGGCGGCGGGGAGCCGCAGGAACGGAGGACGGCAGCTTTTTGCGTGCGGGCGCGGACGAAGTCTTCATGCGGACAAACCACGTATACGGACGATGGACCCGGCCGAGCCCGTTTTGAGCTGCACCTGCCGGGAGCCGGCAATTTCAGCGGCGGGGGACGCACGTGTACAGGCAATTTTTACGTGAACTGGGGTCGATATCGGTGGAAAGCACCGGGGCATCCACCGGTTTCCCCCCGGTTCGGTCCCGACGCAAAGTCCGGCCTTTCCATGGGGCGGTTGTCCCCTTCATATTGGCGCGATCTCCATCGAAACGTATGTCCCTCAAGACAAAGCCCGAGACGGTCTTTCAAGGCGGTGCGCCTCTCAAATGCGTGATTTGCACTCACACATCATTTCACCGGAGGAAGACGCACCTCGCCACGGCGATGAGCCAGGAGTTGAATCCGGAATGGAAGGATCTCACGGGCTATTGCCTGATTTGCGATGCCTGCGGGCACATCCACTGGTTTGTGGAGCGAGCGGCTCCGAGCCACTAAAATGGGAGGCCATCGTGGCGACGTCAGGCGGCAGGGCGCGGGGAAGGTCGGTGGGTTGGCCGATTCCTGGCCGCGGGTTGTGCGTGGGGCCCGGTCCGGGCAAACTCTTGTGTGAGCGGAACCATCCATCAACCGTCGTTGCGCGTGATCGATGAGCGCCCTGCTGCGGCCGCGACGGTGCCGCCCACCCAGGGCACCGAAGGACCGTGGCGTCGCGGTTGGCGATCGACCCGCCAGGCCCGGGCGTTGCTCTGGTCGGAATGGTTTGTTCACCAGCGGCTGCTGCTGGTCTTCGCCTTCGTCTGGCTGGTGGCGGTGTGGCTCCTGCCGCTGGCGGTGAATCCGCTGTGGACGCTCGCCGTCGGGGCAGCGTTTGCCTTGGCGACGGGTCCGGCGTTCGGCGGTGTCGATGTGATCCACGGTTGCGAAGAGTTTGCCTTCGCGGGGCCATCGACGCGCGGGCAGCGGTTCCTGGCGCGGTTCGTGGTCGGTGGGCTCGTCGTGCTGGGATTCACCGGACTGAGTGTGATCGCGCTCGAAGGCAACCTGAGCGACATTCTACTCCGGTTGGTGCTGGCCTCCGGCTCCGCACCCGCGCAGGTGAGCCGGCCCGAGCGGCTTTATGCCCTGGTATTTGCCGTCCCCTTTACGGTTTTTGCGCTGAGCTTTTCCCTCTCCGCCATGGCGCCTTCCCGGACGGTGGCCCTGACGAGTTGGCTGTGGGCGGCCCTGGGCGCGCTCGCGCTGCTGCGGGGCGGGTTGCAGTTGGAGGAGATTCGTTCCGATACCTTGAATGGCCGGTTTGCGCTGCCGCTGCTCCTGCTCGTGAGCGGTATGACGCTCTGGGTGGCGGGACGATTTTATCGACGCAAGGAGGCGGGCTCCGGGAACGTCCCCCTGCGCGTGCCGCCCAGCTTTTGGGGCTGGGTGGGTGGCTTGGTGATCGCCGCCCTGGGCCTCGTGGTTCTGGTTTCCTGGTTTGTCGGCAATTTCACCCGCCTGATGTGAAAGGCGTTCTTCCATCCCCATGCTGACCCGACGGGCTTTCCTGCAACAGACCGCCCTCCTCGGCGCGGTTGCCCCGTGGAGTGCCGGCTGCCTCTCCACTCACAATAGTGCCGGGCGGAGTGGCGCCGGATCCGCCTTGGAACGGTTGGATTCCACGATTGCCGAATTGCAATCCGGGCTGACGAAGGGCGAATTCACGGCGGTGGCCCTGGTTGAAAAATATCGCCAGCGCATCCAGGCCTGGGATCAGTCCGGCCCCCAATTGCGCTCCGTGATCGAGTTGAATCCCGAGGCGATCCGCATGGCCGCGGCGTTGGACGACGAACGGAAGCTACGGGGATCGCGCGGCCCGCTCCATGGGATCCCGGTGTTGATCAAGGATAACATCGCCACCCATGACCGCATGATGACCACGGCGGGTTCGCTGGCGCTGCAGGGATCCATCGCGGCGCAGGACGCCTTTTTGGTGGAGCGTTTGCGCGCGGCCGGAGCGGTGATTTTGGGTAAGACCAATCTGAGTGAGTGGGCCAATTTCCGGGGATCCGCTTCAAGCAGCGGTTGGAGCGGGCGGGGCGGACAGACGAAAAACCCTTACGTCCTCGACCGCAATCCGTCGGGATCCAGTTCCGGCTCGGCGGTGGCGGTCTCGGCAAATCTCTGCGCCGTGGCGGTGGGAACCGAAACCGACGGATCCATCGTCTCGCCGGCGTCGCATTGCGGGATCGTGGGACTCAAGCCGACGGTCGGCCTCATCAGCCGGACGGGAATCATTCCGATCTCCGCGAGTCAGGACACCGCGGGCCCGATGGCCCGTTGCGTGGCCGACGCCGCGGTCCTGCTGGGGGTGCTCGCGGGCAGTGACGGGCGTGATTCAATCACGTCAGCGGCGGACAATCGACGGGCCGAAGACTACACCCGATTTCTGCGGGAGGATGGTTTATCCGGTGCGCGGATTGGCGTGGGACGTAGTGCCTTCACGCTTCATCGCTTGGCGGATCCGATCTATGAGGCGGCGTTGCAAAGTTTGCGCCGGGCAGGCGCGGAATTGGTGGATCCCGTGGCGCTGCCGCCCTTTCACGAAGCGGGGTCGGCCGAATACCTCGTGCTGTTGTATGAATTCAAGGAGGGACTGAACGCCTATTTCGCCGCCCTGGGGCAGGACGCGCCAGTAAAATCGCTCGCGGAACTGATCGCTTTCAATGAGCGCGAGTCCGTGAAGGAACTGACGCGTTTCGGGCAGGAGACCCTGGTGAAGGCGGAAGCGACGCAGGGTTTGAAGGCGACGGCCTATCGCGACGCCCGGGCGCGCTGCGACCGGTGGCGGGACGATTTTGCGGAGCTTTTTGTCCGTGAGCGCTTGGATGCACTCGTGGCACCCACCACCGGTCCGGCCGGGACGCGGGATGCGCTCTACGGCGATCATGGCGCCGGTGGCAGTTCCAGTTACGCGGCCGTCGCGGGTTTTCCCGATCTGACGGTGCCGTGTGGTCTCGTACGCGGTCTGCCGGTGGGCCTTTCCTTCATCGGGCCGGCCTGGCAGGAAGGGCGTTTGATCACCCTGGCCTATGCGTTTGAACAGGCCACCCGGGCAAGAGCCATTCCGCAATTCCTGCCGCACCTGGAGGATTGAAGTGGAAGGGTCGGCGACGCCCTGCGCGGGCGGGCGACCGGTTTGAAACTAAGCACCGGCCCAATCGTTCTTCGGCGCCGTGTCGACCACAGACTGATCCGGGCATTGCCACCGATCAACCTGGCTTCCGCTCTCAGGTCGAGATCTGCGGTCGGCTCGGCTCCTTGCGGCGGATGCGGGTGCTTTTGAGCCGGGTCGATGCGACGGCGTCAATTTGGGTGGCGCTGAAAATGGGGCGGCTCACCTGAAAGCGACCTTGCAAGTGCCAAAACAAGGATACTACACTAGAAGCATCCAAGGAATTTAGAATAAGTGTAACCACTGATCAGTTCAATCCGGAACCATGGAAGCAAGTCTGTACCGCGAACTCCCGCCGGCCGCCGACGCCGTGGGCCGCGTCCCGCCATTTCGAGGATGCGGGAACACCGGCCGAACGTCGCAGGAAATAATCGCAGGCTCGTCGCCCTATTAATGCCAATCACCAGTCTTCAAGAACAACGCTGAAGTCCCCATACGGTCGTCGCGGCGTCTCCCCTTCCTGAAATGCCCACCATGCCTGGCCGACTACTGGCAACCCTCTTGTTGCTGCTGAAAGCGGCCTTCCTCGTCTATTCGAGCCATGGCAGCGCGCAGGAGGCGCCGAAGGTCGGCACTCCGCCAGTCCCCTCCACCGAAACCAACCGGGTATACGTAGTCAGTGCGATTTCTATTGAGTATGGCCCGCCGGGCATCGCGTCCCATCCGGACCTGCCCCGGGTGGAGGAGTTGCTCAAGGTCAGGGTTAAATTGGGGCGCACCGGTGATATTTACGTGAGGCCAACTCGGACTGGATCAACGGTGGTGCTGGGAATTGGCGAGATACAGAAGCCGACGCGATTCTCAGGCGAGGCAATCATAGCCATCAACCAAGCGCTGGCTGACCAACTGAATGGTCGAGGCTTTTACGCGATCTGGGCCGCCCCGGACAGCCGCGAAATCGACCCCCGAACCGGCCAGGATTTGCGCCAAGGTCGATGGGACTTGCACCTCGTCGTCCATGCGGCCGAAATCCAGGAACTTCGCACGATGGCCATGGGACGACGAGTCCCGCCTCTCGCATCGACCAACCATTTGATCTATCGCCGGATTACGGAGAACTCGCCGCTGCAACCTCCCTCGGAGGGAGTCCGCGGCAGCCTTCTCAACAAGTCCCGACTCGATGACTACGTTGGCCGTCTCAATCGCTTTCCGGGACGAAACGTCACGGCGGCTCTCTCCCCGGCGAACCAACCTGGCGGACTATCCCTCGAATACATCATCAGCGAGGATCGACCATGGATCGTCTACACACAGGCATCCACCACCGGAACCCGGGCCTCAGGCGAATGGCGGGAACGCTTTGGGTTCATTCATCAGCAACTTACCAAGCGTGATGACGTTCTTTCCGTGGATTACGTAACGGCCGGCTTTGAACACTCGCACGCCCTGCTGGGCAGCTATGAAATACCGATTCTCTATCCGGATCGACTAAAAGCCAAGCTCTATGGCTCCAACGGCGAATACACCGCCGACGAACTCGGCTTAAATCAGCTCAACCTGAGTGGCTCGAGCAGGTCGGCTGGTGGCGATTTTACCTTCAGCCCATTGAGCTTCCCGGTCCCCCCGCTGGGTGGATTGTCCCTTGCTCCTGCTTTTCTAGATCTCACGATCGGTACGAAATGGCAGAATGTCCGGCTAAACAATCGCCTCTTTGGGATCGAAGCCGGGACGGATTTGCTCCTGCCGTATGCGGGCGCAACCGTCTCCAGCATTTCACCAAAAAGCAAATTCACTGCGGCGCTCCAGTTTGAGGGAAATCTGTCGGGCATTGTCGGGACGGATCGCGCCGACCTGGTCAACCTCGGGCGCCTCGATACCGATACCGATTGGCTGGTGATGAAGTGGGAAACGGGCCTTTCCTTTTTCCTGGAGGGGATCCTGGATCCACATCCGGACAAATTGGTCCACGAACTGGCGATTTCGGCCCGAGGACAATATGTCTTCGAAGATCGTCGGCTGATTCCGCAGCAAACGGATTTGATCGGTGGCTCCTCCTCGGTGCGAGGCTACCCCGAAGCTTTTGATCAGGCGGATACCGTCTTTGTCGGCTCGGCGGAATATCGATTCTACCTCGCGCGGGCATTGAAACCCGCGGTCGAGGAACATCGACTCTTGGGAGCAAAGACCACCGATTCGACTCACTTCGACAATCGATTTCGATTCCGCGCGCGGGATGCCTATAGCCGGCCGGATTGGGATTTGATCCTGCGAGCCTTCGTGGACGGTGGGCAAACCCACAACAATCGGAGGCGTTTGGCCGAAACCGACCGGAGCCTGCTCAGTACCGGCATCGGTCTCGAATTGCAATTGCGACGCAATCTAAATGTGCGTGCGGACTATGGATTTGTATTGCGCTCCGAACGGGAAAACCTGATCCATCCGGTGGAATACGGTGACAGTCGTCTCCATCTCAGCGCCACATTGACATGGTGATAATCGATCCCCCCGGCAATCCATGAACAAACCATCGAATACCCAGTGCCGTCCCACGGTTGCTTCGTTCGCGTACCGCCTCCTGAAAGTGGCCGTGCCGTTGATTCTTGGTCCAGGTCCAGCCGGTGCCGGGCCGATCGGTCAAGCAGTTGTGTCGGGGCAAGCCACCTTCACAAAACAGGGACCTGTTTCGACCATTTATGCGGGGAACAACACCATCATCAATTACCAGTCCTTCGACATTTTCCCGCACGAAACAGTTCGATTCATCCAGCCGGACGCAAGTTCGCGTGTCCTGAATCGAGTGATTGGCGACGGGCCAACCAGCATCCAGGGAAACCTGTTGGCCAACGGACACGTTTATATCGTAAATCCAGCGGGAATTTATTTCGGCAACGGCTCTTACATAAGTGTGGGCGGACTCTGTGCCGCTGCCGGAAGCATGTCGGATCGGGATTTTCTAAATCAAATCCATCACTTCACCAGCTTAAAAGGTGAGGTTTCGAATTTTGGAACCCTCCACGCGGGATCGATCACGCTGGCGGGTCAGCACGTTGCCAACCATGGAAACATTACCGCTCGAAATGGATTCGTGGCTCTGCTTGCTGGGGACGATGTCCTGGTGGGTGAGGCCGGCGGCCACGTTTTTGTGAATATTGGAAAGGCCGCATCGCCCGGAGCTACCGGTGTCGAGAACTCCGGGAAGATACTTGCAGGTGGTGGGCAATCGATTCTGGCGGCGGGTGATCTTTACTCACTCGCGGTCATGAACTCGGGGGAAATTCACGCCCGCGAAATTACCATGGAAGGCAAGGGCTCGGGCGTCGTACACGCGTCGGGCACGCTGGACGCCGCCGATCACACGACGGGCGGCAAGGGTGGGGAAGTGCACGTCCTGGGTGAAACGGTCGCCGTGACGGCGGCGAACATTGATGCCTCTGGCAATTCTGGAGGTGGCACAATATTGATCGGCGGCGACTACCAGGGACACGGTGAAGCCAGGAACGCCTCGCAAACCTTCGTTGATCGCGACTCCAGCCTCAAAGCCGATGCCACAGACCAGGGCAACGGAGGCGAAGTTGTTCTGTGGTCCAACGACTCTACAGCTTTCTACGGTTCGATCAGCGCCCGAGGTGGCGATCGAGGTGGCGATGGTGGTTTTGCGGAGATTTCGAGCGGCCTGTCCCTGACGGCTCATGGTCGCGTCGATCTGGGAGCTCCCCGGGGGCGAGCCGGTACACTTCTGTATGATCCGCTCAATATCGAGATTCGCGGCGGTACGGCCGATGGCGATGACCAGGAGTCTGCAGGACCCAAAACCAATCTCCTGCAACACGCCACTTCACCGATCGGCACCATCAAATTCGAGGATGCCCTTGGAGATAGTCGCCGTCCCTTCGTGATTTATGAATCGGAGATTGAGGGCACGGATGCGAACATTATCCTGGAGGCCCGCAATTCGATCACGACTGCTGGAAAATTTGACGGCGCAGCGGTTGATTTGCGCCAGAACCGTAGTTTGGAAATGCAAACTCGGAACAACCTTGCGGATTCCGTGGAGGCCGGGAATCCAGTCGTTTCCTTTCGCCAACCAGGAATCAATCTCGTTGGCAGTGACGACGGACCCAATTTGAAATTTCACACGAGCGGCGTGGATGGATCCATAACTTTAAAGGCAAGTACGGGTGGTGCGACTCCCCAAAGTGCTGATGTTTTGAGTGGACGATTGGAAACCGATATGGAGGACATCTCTATTTCCACCGGCATGGGACGCATTACACTAGCGAACTCCCTTATCAGTGGCGGTAATGTCACAGTTTCAGGCAATACGCTATTGTGTGCCCCGATCACCAGCGGAGCCGGGATATCCCTTCTCGGAAGCGTCGTTTTGGGTGCTTCGACGTTTTTGGAGACCCGTGGGGGTGCGGGTACCGTCACCGTTGCTGGGTCGATCAACAGCGATAAATCTGGCCAGCGCAGTTTGGAGATTAAAGGCGCCAAACAGACAGCCCTGAAGGATCCGGTGGGCAATGAGGCCGCACTGGCGGGCCTGACGACGTCGGCGGCCGGTCCCACGGCGATCGGCGGTGGAGTGATCACTACAACCGGTTCGCAGACATACCGAGGCGGCGTATTGTTGGGTGCGGATACGACCTTGACCAGCACAGGCGCAGGCGGTGATGGGAACGTAACTCTGTCTGGAGCGGTCGACGGCGCGCACGGCCTGATCGTCAATGCCAAGGGCAAGACTACGTTTGCCGGTGCCGTGGGTAAGGTTACTCCACTGACTTCCCTGGTGACCGATGACCCGGGCACCACGGATCTCAACGGCGCGACAATCACCACGATCGGCGGTCAAACCTACAATGACCAAGTCGTCCTTAGCGCCGACATGTCGCTGAGCAGTACCGGGAACGGGGAAATTCTCTTTTCCAAGGCCGTCGACAGTCAGACCTTTGGGAGTGAGAAGCGACTGGCCGTCAATACCGGCGGAGCCACGCGCTTTGACGGGCAGGTGGGCGGAACGGTGGCCTTGGCTGGCCTGGTGACCGACGTCGGTGGCACCTTGCAATTGAGCGGAGATATTACGACCACCAGCGATCAGGTTTACCGCGATGGCCTAATAAGGCTCGGTACGGCCAACACCATGTTGGAGAATATAGTAACACTGAAGAGTGACGGTGCGATCAAGTTTAACCCCGATGGTAATGCCGGCAATTCTTGTATTGCGACTATCTACAAAACATCACCCGGCGAAATCTTTGTGAACTCGGCGGCCTTCGTCATGGGCCAAAATGAAAGGCT
>JAYTHD010000010.1:0-2812 GCA_043732975.1 Verrucomicrobiota bacterium | reverse complement strand
CCGCTGCATTGGATCGGCCCTTCCGAAGTTGCCAACTTCCGGCTGCCATTGGGACTTCTGGGGGATCACCAACGGGTCAATGCTGCCCTCGCTGCCGCCACGGTGCAGCTCCTGCAGGCGTCGTTTCCGGTTTCCGACGAGAATCTGGCCACCGGTCTCGCGAACGTCCGCTGGGCTGGACGCTTGCAGCGATTGGAACGAGGCAAGCAAACGTTGCTCCTGGACGGCGCCCACAATCCAGCGGGCGTGGCCGCGTTGAAAGCCGCCCTCGCGCAACATTTCCCCGGGCGCCAGCCCACGCTGCTGATCGGCATGCTCGCCGACAAGGATTGGGCCGCGATGGTCGCCACCCTGGTACCGTTGGCCGGCCGGATCCTCACCTGCCCCGTGACGAGTCCACGCACAGTCTCCGCGGAAGATTTGCGAGCCGCCTGCCTGGCCACTGGTTTGGCGCGGCCCATCCAGACAGTCGCCTCGGTCGCGGAGGGCTTGAAGGCCTGCGCCGACGACGCCTTCGTGGTCGTGACCGGTTCGCTTTATTTCATCGGCGAAGTCCTTGAACTTCTGGACACCGACGAGCCGCCAAATGCCGTGGACCCCGTGCAACGCCGCCTCAACGAGTGGACGCCTCCCGGGTCCGCCAGCGGTCCATCAACGTCAAAATAGCCGGCAACGCGGTCAATCCGGCCACCATGCAAGTCGCCGTCCCGGTCGCCATCACCCAACCGAGGCTCCGAATCCCGCGGTGATCGGCAATGACCAGGCAGCCAAAGCCGACGATGGTCGTCAGCCCCGACACAAACACCGCCTTGCCCGTGCTTTTGGCGAGAATTGACGGATTACGTTCCTCGGCAAAGCGGTTGAGGATGTGAATCCCGTTTGTCACGCCGATGCCGATCACCAGCGGCAGCGTCATGATGTTGGCCAGATTGAAGGAAACCCCGGCCCATCCCATGGATCCCACCATCCACAACGTGCCCAAGGCTACGGGAAACAGCGACAACACCACCGGCAGCACGGCGCGAAAATGCAAAAAGACCAGCAGGATGATCGCACCCAGCGCATACCAGGTGGCTTCGACGTAGGAATCCTTCAACAGCGTTTCATACTCATAGAGCTGCACCGGGGTGCCGGTGACCTTCGGTGCGACCGATCGCAGTTCCCGGACGAAGGTTTCCTGCGGCTCACGATCCCACACATCACGGCGCGGATAGACCTGGATCAGATGTTTCCCGTTCAGCCCGACGAAGCGGTTGCGCAACGCCGTCGGCAGATCCTCGACGCGCAAGGGTCCCGAGTCATCCTGAGACTGCAGCGCACTGATGGTCTCCCGCAGGTCGCCCAGAAACGCCTGCTGAAATCCGGTCAGCCGGGCGGCTGCCTCGGTGCGATTGCCGGCGAACATGGACGCCCGCAAATCCGCCACCGTGGCGCGCAGGGACACCAGATTGGTCAGGAGTTGCGGGTCGACAGCGGGCTCGTTCGTTCGCGCCGCCGCCACGGATTTGTCGACGACATTCGTCAACGCCTTGCGCACCTCCTCGGCGGCCAGACCCATGTAGCCGCCAAACGCCAGGAGCCGCAGGTCCAACTCCTTCAAGTCCACCGTGGCGGGATCGACGGGTTCAAAGTGCAATGAGGCCAGATCCTTTTTAAGTCCGGAGATCAGTGCGAGTTTGGGCGTGGCATCCTCGGACAAATAGCGCGCCATGGAATCGGTGCTCGACACCGACGGCAGCGCCCGGACCTTGGCTTCCAAACGCACCGCTTCTTCCAGCGTGTCACAGACGATGGCCGCGTAGAGCACGGACTTCTCAGCACCCGCGATCAGCTTGTGTTCAAAGATGACCGAGGGCAGCCCCTCGCTCTGCATGTGGAGCAGATTGTAATCAAAGCGCATGCCCGGCACCACGACGGCTGCGAGCGCGCAGATGGCCGCGGAAAGCCCCAGCACGATCCACGGCCGGTCCAACCACAACCGCTCCAAGCGCGCCCGGGCATCCAGTCCCGCCGGCACCGCGGGCTTCACCGGGGCCTCCGTGGACACCCCGGCGGGCCGCGTCGTCCGTCGCGCCGCCCGGAGGAGCCAGACCGGCAGGAGCGTAATCATCGGCACCAGGCAAAGCAGCAGCGCCCCGCCCATGATGAGTCCCATTTCCCGGATGCCTTTGAAGTCGGTCAGGGCCATGGCAAAAAACGCACCGGCCGTGGTGAAGCAGCCGGTGAAAATTCCCTGCCCGGTGAAGATCACCGATTTACGGATCGCATCCTCCGGGGGTGTTCCGTTCCCGGTTTCCTCTTCGAAGCGGGTGACCAGGTGCACCCCGAAATCGATGGCCAGACCGATCAGCATCGGCACAAAGGTCACCGTCAGAATATTCAGGTGTCCCACCACGAGCGTGGTATACCCCATGGTGTAACCAATGCCGATGAGCAGGCAGGTCACCGCCTTCATCGGCCGCGCCAGGGAGTGATAGCCCACGATGAAAATAATGGCTACCAGGACCAGCGACAGGATCGTGGCCTTGGTGGAATCGGTGGTTGTCTGGACCATTTCGTCATAATCCAGAACCGATTCGCCGGTGGTGCCGATATTCACTCCTGGCACCTCGCGATTGACCTCGGCAACCAATTCCCGGAAGCGCAGGATGGCGGCGGCATTGACCTCATCCTGCCGGGTGAAGCGCCGCAATTCCAAGGCGGCGGGCGACGTGTCCGGCGGCCGGCCGATCAGCTGCTCCCACCACGAAGGCGACACCTCCGCGGGGGTTACCTTCACGACGCGCGGCTTCGCGGACACCAGATAAATGCG
>JAYTHD010000009.1:0-21917 GCA_043732975.1 Verrucomicrobiota bacterium | reverse complement strand
GGACGAGGGACGAAGGGGGAATTATTGTTCGTCCTCCTCCTCGTCCTCGTCCCTCGTCCTTCGATCAGCTGCTCCGGATTTTGAGGACGAAGGACGAAGGGGGAATTATGGGTTGGATCCGTGATTCAACGATTCTTCACGAAGGACTCCCGAATTTTCCGTATTAGCCTCGAACTTTGCCACCAACTTGGTCAAAATTGAAACCACTCTCGTCAAAATTTCCTTTCCGGGCTGAATTCGCTCCGTCGTGCAAGCCTGTTTCGCGACCAAGGCGTCGAGACAAGCTGCGCTTTCCGTGGCCGATCCGCGAGCGTCATCGAAAAATCTGGCCCGAACGAGACGTTGACGTTTGCCATTTCCCTCGGCGGTGTTCAAAAGCGAAGACAAACTAGCACGGTCAAGTTGATCAGAAACCTCCGCCAAGCGATGTCCACGCTGCTCGGCAAGCTCAATAAGCAGCGTCGAAACCCACGCGATGAACGCCAACTCCAATTGGTACACATCCAGTTTCTCGTGATCGAATTGCATGGTCTTCTTTCGTCCCTCGTCCTCGTCGCTCGTCCTCCTCCTTCGATTAGCTGCTCCGGATTTTGAGGACGAAGGACGAAGGACGAAGTACGAAGGACGAAGGACGAGGGACGAAGGACGAGGGACGAAGGACGAGGGACGAAGGACGAAGGACGAAGAACGAAGGACGAAGAACGAGGGACGAAGAACGAGGGACGAAGGACGAAGGACGAAGGACGAGGGACGAAGGACGACGGGTGACGAAGAGCTGGCAAAAGGGAAGTGAACGGGTCAATGGGATCGTGCTTTTCTGAGGGAGCGGTGGACGGCGCGGATAGCAAGGGGAAAGCGGAAAGCGGAAGTCAGGGGTCAGGGGTCAGGGGTCAGTGCGACAGAGAAGTCCTCCAGCGTCCGAGCCAAGCCGGCCTGCCGGAGCAGCCGCTTCACTTCGCCCTCGTCCTGTACTCCCAGAATATGCTCCCGCAACGCATACGAAGCCTCTCCAAACCGAGCCTCCATCAGGTCCAAAAGCGCTTCCCGGAGGGCCTGTAAACGACCTTCCTGCCGACCTTTCCGAAGGCCAGCGCGTTCACCTGGTAACAGCATTTTCATGATCTTATCCTGATCGCTTTCCGGTAGCGTATCAATCTCTCGTCGTAATTTCAATTCTTCCTTGGCCGTAAGTTCCAGATAAGTTTCCACAAAGCCCAAGATCAATTGCGCCTTCTCTGGGCGGAGCCGCAGAGTCAGCAGCAGACGCAGACTTTCCGCCTTCACCCGCACCCGGTCGCCGGGCGCAATGTTCATCCGGGCCATCAGTGCCGCCGCCACGGGATTGGGGTGTTCAAGAAAATCGCGCCAATCCAAGCGATTCAACTGCACTACGGAATAGTGGAAGGTGATGATCGGTTTGCCCCTGACGGTCATCTCGTAGCGGTCGGGCTCGGCCCGACGGGGTTGCGCATACGAGGTCAGCAGCACGGGCCAGACGGGCAACCCATAACGTTCCAAGAGCCAAGCCGCGTAGAGGAACATCCGCCGGGCAATGGCGGGGTCGCGCCGGGCTTGGTGTTCGACATGGACGAGGATGAAACCGGGCGCGCCCTTCAACGTCACTTTGGCCACCAAGTCCACGAATTTGGCTTTACCGAAGCGCCGGCGAATCCAGATCAGTTCCTTGTCCAACAACTCCACCTGCCGACGGTCCAGGCCGCGGGCGATCTCCGGCACAAACGCCTCGATAAACTCGTAGAAGAAGCTGGCCAACAGCTTCTTAAAATGCTGATCATGGAGCGTCACACTTAAGGCCCAAAGCTGAAAACCGGAGTTAAAACCGCTAATCTGCGCTGATCACCGTTCTTTCGTCCTCGTCCTCGTCCTTCGATCAGTTGCTCCGGATTTTGAGAACGAGGACGAAGGACGAAAGACGAAGAACGAAGGGGAATTTTTCGTACGTCCTCGTCCCTCCTCCTCGTCCTCCTCCTTCGATCAGTTGCTCCGAAGTTTCAGAACGAGGGACGAAGGACGAGGGACGAAGGACGAGTAGGAATCACCGTTCGTCCTCGTCCTCGTCCTCGTCCTCGTCCCTCGATCCCCCTTTCAATCTTCTATTCTTACGCCTTCCAGACACGGCCAGTGCCGCCCGTCAGACCCGCCATCGCGTTGCGGGTGTCCACAATACACCGCGACCAGATCAGCAATTCCTGGTAATTGACCGCCCGATGCGCCGTCGAAATCACCGTGGCATCATAGCTCGCAATTACTTCGCGATTCCAAGCGACTGAACGGGTGCCCGCCCAATGCCCATGCTCGCGACTCGGGCGAATCACCGGAATATGCGGGTCGTAGTAGTCCACCGTGGCGCCCCGGGCCTGGAACATGTCCAGCAAATGATAGCTCGCCGATTCGCGGTCGTCGTCCACGTCCGCCTTATAGGCCAGGCCCAGCACGAGGATCCGGGATCCATTGGCCGGTTTTCGTTCGGCATTGAGCGCCTCGGATGTCCGATTCACCACATACTCGGGCATGCGGCCATTCACTTCCCCAGCCAGTTCAATGAAGCGGGTGGACTGCCCGTACTCGCGCGCTTTCCAGGTCAGGTAATAGGGATCCAACGGTATGCAGTGCCCGCCCAGGCCCGGTCCCGGATAGAAAGGCATAAAACCAAAGGGCTTCGTCTTGGCCGCGTTGATCACTTCCCAGACGTCGATGCCCATGGCGTCGTAGACCACCTTCAGTTCGTTGACGAGCGCGATGTTGACGCAGCGGAAGATGTTCTCCAGCAACTTGGTGGCTTCGGCGGCCCGACAATTGGAGACCGGAATAACCGTCTGGATCGCCTGCCCATAGAGCGCAACCGCCCGATCACGACAGGCGGGGGTGAAGCCGCCGACAATTTTGGGAATCAGCGCCACCTGACTTTGAGGGTTGCCCGGATCTTCCCGCTCCGGCGAGAAAGCCAGATGGAAATCCACGCCCGCCTTGAGACCGGAGCCCGCTTCCAGAACCCCGCGCAAGTCCTCATCGGTCGTGCCCGGATAGGTTGTGGACTCCAGTACGATCAGTTTGGATTGAGGATTGGCGGTCACCACTGGCGACTCCGGGCGCAGATGGGGAGCAATGGCCTTCCCGGTTTCGATGATGTAGGAAATGTCCGGTTCACGATTCTTGTTCAATGGCGTGGGAACGCAGATGAGGATCGCGTCGACTTCCTTAATTCGTGAGAAATCGGTGGAGGCGGATAAGCGACCGGCTTGCACCAGCGCGGCCATTTCCGATGAAGCGATATGTTTGATATAGCTCTGGCCTTGGTTGATTGCGTCGGTTTTGGCACGATCAATGTCCAACCCGAGAACCTCAACGCCCGAGCGGGCGAACTGCAACGACAGGGGTAGCCCGACATAACCCAAGCCGATGATGGCAATCCTCATAAAACAGCCACGAGATCGGCGCACCAGAGATTCGAGCTCATTTTATTCCCGGCAATGGAACGGCTTTCAATCACAAATTGCAGGCACACTTCGTGCCGGTCAATTCGCAGGCTGTTTCCACATCTCATTGTACGTCAACAGGCTGGCGAGTCCTTCAGGCGTTGTCAATCGCGAAGGCTCCAAAGCTCCTGTGGCACCTAAAGCTGCCAACTAGATCTGAGTGGGTGGATTGACTAGCAGGGAGTTAGAGTTGCTCGAGAACGCGCTGCGGGTCACAAACCCGCGCTCAGATCGCTGGCCTATGGCCACAAAATTGGTGGGGCGAGAGTCTGCGCGAGCCAGCCGCGTTGGAGGCGTGACTACGTCACCGCTTAGCTCGTCAGAGACTCGCTCAACCTTTCATTCTGGCCTACGGCCACAAAATTGGTGGGGCGAGAGTCTCTCGAGCCATCCGCGTTGGGGACCGACTTCGTCATCGCTTAGCTCGTCAGAGACTCGCGCCACCGGGCGGAAGGGATACTCGCGAGGACTCTCGTGCCACCTTTCTTGTTGGCCTCCGGCCACAAAACCGGTGGGGCTGGCGCTATTTCAAATCTTCCCCGGCCAGACTGCCCACGGTCCAATCCAGATTGTAGATCAAGGTGGCACCGTCCTTGAAGGGAGCATTGAGACGTTCATACGGCGCATACTCCGAGTGGGTGTCGACGAAGAGCAGCGACATCCCCCGGGTGCCGTGGGCGGAGGTGGTCGTTCCCTGCCGGACATCGTTGGCCTTGCCCTTGGAACTGGCGAAACACGGCGAGATGGCCTTCTTTGAAGGGGATTTCACCTCGTTGGCATTGCGGACCCGCAGGGCCGACGAGTCATCGTTGTGATAGAACTGATTGTAATAATAATAGGAACTGGGGAACAAAAGTTCGTTGGTCTTGATCGCCCCGGTGGCCAGTGCCCATTCGACGTTGAATCCGCGCCCCTTTTCCGCCGGACAGATGAAGAAGGAGCGTGAATTCGTGCTGATGTAGGGGTCGATCAGTTTGAGCAGATCCACGAAGCCCATCTGCGGCCAGTCACGTCCGGAGTAGGGAAACTGATCGCGGGAATCGTTGGCGTAAAGCGAGAAGGTAATCCCGAGCTGCCGCAGATTGGAGAGGCACCGGCTCTGGTGGGCCTTGGACTTCGCCTTGGCCAGCGCGGGGAGCAGCATCCCCGCGAGGATGGCGATGATGGCGATGACCACCAGCAGTTCGATCAGCGTAAACGCACGGACACACCGATTTTGCACGCCCAAGGACGACCCGGCTTTCGTCTTGCTCATGGGTAGATGGCTAAGTCCCGTTGCGACCCCTGTCGAGAGTAACGACACCATCCGGGCGAACCCGGGAGTGTGTCGGACCCGGCGTCCGTCACCTCCCGCACCCCTTTGCCCAGGGCCAGCGGATTTGATTTCCTGCCGGATTGGCGTCCGGAAAGTGGTGACCCCTTTTCAGGGCAGCGGGGTAATGCGAACCCTGAAGAATTGACTCGAGCCGGCGAATGGCAGGGTGAGATCCACCCGGTCCGTGACGGGGTGCAGCGTTTGCCGGGTACTCCAGGCCGCACCCACTGTGGATTGCGCCTCCAGCGCAAACTCCCGACCGGCAATGGCGGGGAAACCGACCCGGAGTCCGCTGACGTCCCAGACCGCGGCCACGGTCGGACGGGAAATCACGGTAACCTTCATCGGGGTACTCAGGGCCACGCCGCCCAACCCGCTGACTTTCGCACGATAGAGCCCGGCACTGTTGGGCGTCACCGGACCCACCAGCAGGGAGACGCCGGATACCCCGGGCAAGGCCACGTCCTCTTTCAGCCAAGAGACCGTGGGCGCAGGGTCGCCAGCGCCCGACGCGAGCGTCACCGTGAGGTGGGCGGTCTCACCCAGATAAAGCGTCAAGTCGCCCGTTTGCGAGAGGATGGTGGGCGGCGCCATGACGGGCTTAACGGTCAAGGTGGCGAAATTGCTGAAGGTGGATCCCGCCGGACTGTCCACCCGGACCCGATACCGGCCCGCCGAATCCGCCGTGACATTTTTCAATGCCAACGCTGGGGCGGTGCCATCGATCTCCAGGTCCTCCATCAGCCACTGATAGGTCAGCGGTTCCTCACCGGTGGCGGCCGCGGTGAACGTCACGGTCCCGCCGGCATCCGCGGTCTGACTGGCCGGCTGCTGCGTGATCTTCGGCGGGATGCCGTGGACCGAAATCAGGACCGTAAAATCAGCCTGAAACCCGGTGGCATTGGCATTTTGCCAGCCGGTGATCGACGTAAAATAATCCCCGGAGCGGGTCGGTTTGCCTTGCAGCGTATCGGGTTTGGACGAAACCCGGGTCACCCCGGGCGGGAGATCCTGATAGGTATAGGTCTTGGGAATCCCGTACTGACTGGAACTGATTTGGAAGCGGACATTGAAGGCGACACCGTTGGTGGCGTTGATTGGATCGCCGTCGGGCACCACGCCCGTCACCGCCGTCACCCGGAGTCCGGTGGCACCCGAGACGGCGTGGAAGGCACCCGTCACCGCCGTGCCACAGGCCAGCCAGCGCAGCAAAAGCGCGAAGGGATGCGCCAGTGCAGCGGTGAGCGGTTCCAACCGGACCAGCATGGGTGCCTGCTGGAGCCAGAGCGCCGTGAGCAGAGGGAGAATTCTCCGAATCATAAGGAATGCTGCCGAACAGGAAGACGACCCACAGGACCCCGACCGGTTACAGAGGCGAAGCACAAAGTAAGACTTGCGGCCGGCCCCTGACCCAAGCCGAAAGCTTCCTCACGATTCCTCAACCGACACGGTCCGTCAATGACACCCCGGTCAACGCCGCCCTGTACACAGGAGGAGGGCAGGTCAGTCCAAGGTGATGAAGGGCACCCGGGAATGACGATCCAAAAGCATGCCTCGTCGGGAGCCCACCTTGGAGCCTGCGGCGGCCTTTTGCCGGAGCACCTCGCTTCCAGTCGGCTTAAACGCCACACCCATCGCTGGAGCCCCAATTCCGGAAAGACGTCCCGCAAGTCCTCGGCCGAACTGCTTTGCGCGGGCGATAAGCCGTTTGGAAACCGGCGCTCCGACCGCGCCACCACGGCATTGCCATCACTCTGCCAAGTCGTGTTCCCCTCGACAGATTGCCTCCAACTTCAGGAGAAAACCGCCCAATCTCTGGCGGGCGTTGTAACGAAAAAGTGTGGCGACCAACTCGTAATGGATTTGGCGGCATTGCTCAGCATACAGGAGGCACAGCCAGCGGTAATACACTTCCATGCTTTTCATGTTCTGCTTGAAGTTGACCTGCAGTAACGCGTTGATTTGTTCCCCGGCGTCCTCACCGAAATAATTACTAAGATCCGCTTCGGGACCTCCCAACACGGGCCGGTAACGCTGCAGGAAGACATAGGCCCCGGGCAGCGTACGGAGGAATTGAAAACGCCGCACATCTTCTGCCAGTGTGGTGTCGAAGCCGTACATGCAGACAAACTCCACATTGTCACTGGGTTTGACCTGCAACAATTCGTAGCGGCGTCGCACCAAATCGAGCGCCCGCGTGTTGTTCAGGCTGAAATAGTAATTCCGCCGCGTGAACCGGACATTTGAACAGCGAATCCGTCGCAGCAACCCTGCAGTTTCCTCATTTAATAGACGGACATCCAGCGTTTGATTAAAGTTAACCATCAAATCGCGGCGCAGCATTTCCTCCATCAATTCGATCGCCTTGGGATGGGACAGGATATTGTCATCGAGCAAAATCAGCTTGGTGCGCCCCTCCGGCAGCAAGGTGTCCAGGTCACTGACAATTCTTGGTTTGCCTTCTTTTATCGGCACAATACAGAACGGGCAGTGCAAGGGGCATCCCCGGGTGAGGAATCCAATCGCACGGTCCCCCAGCTCCGGGTAGAGTGAGTAGTCGGCCGGCAGATCTTCAATCTCGGGCGATAATCGGAGTTTAATATCCACGCCGGAGCCTCCCAGTTGCAGCGCGGATCCGTACTGCTGCCTCAATTGATCCACCCGTATCGCCGAGGAAGGAAATGCAAACACACAACTGGCATAAACCATTCCCGCATGACCTCCCCGGGCATGCCGCCGCACCAACGCCACCGGCCGTCCCTGGGCCTTGAAATGCTGGCTCAACTTCATTAACGCCAGATTCGGCAATTGACTGTCCACATCAATCAGCAAGACCGCTTCCGGCGGCAGGCGGGGCTTCGGAGTTGGCTTGGGCGACGGCAACTCCGGCAGGGGCAGCGTGGTCCTCGAAAGACGCGCGGGGAAGGTCAATCGTCCCCGCGCAGAAAGGATCACGACAAATTGCAAATTTGGGAAGATTACGTCCAGCAATCCGAGGAATCTTGGAATGATTTCCGGTGGACACCAGTCCTCGATCCCCTCCAAAACCACCACTCCCGATTGGGTGAAGGGATCCTCGCATCTCACCGCGGCATCCAGGAGATGACGCGCGGCATCCAAAACCACGGTGGCCACCGTCTGCTGTACCAGGGTGAGTCCCCGCCAGTCCGCCGGGAAATCGTGCTGTTTTTCGAGCCATGATTCCGGTGGGAGATTCAGAAAGCGACTCAACTCCCGGTTCAACCGGGCAATGAATTTCCGGGAGCGACCTTTCTCGAAGAGAACGCCCTTGTAATGGAGCCGTTCCAAAAAGGCTTGGGGATCCGTCAATTTCGCTTCCGGATCAAACAGAGACGCACACCTTCGCAGGGGATGATCCGAATCGGCAAAATCGAACCAGTCGGTCTGTGCATGAGCGCGAATTCGAGGCCCATACCCGAGAAACACCCAACCAAAATTCCCCCGGCCCAAATGAGGGATCCCGATTTCCACGGTCGGATCGTGCCACCGCAATTCCCGTGCGCTCAGGGGCAGAATCTCCCCGGACGGAAGAATCTTCCAGCCGCTCCCTTTTCTGGCCTGACCTAAAGGACCACACTCCTGGGGTTTCTGGCGCACGAGAACGAACTCGATGGACGTCAATTGCTCGCGAATCGTAGAAAAGGATCGCATCATTTTGAGCAGTTCCGGTGCCTGCTGTCGGCCGGCACAAGCCAGCGTCAGAAAATGGAGCAAGGATTGGGACTCGCCACCGGATGGCAGAACCGTCCACTTCCGGATTTTCCCCAGGCGGTTCCGAAAATCCAAAACGGACCCGTCGAGAGCCTGGCCTTGGGTTACAAAGAGACGTTCGATATGCATGAACCAGCTGATTCTACGGAGAGGGGAGGATGTCCGGCGACAGCGGTATCCTATTTTCCCGGCGGCACGAGTTTGCCCTTGTGTTTCCAAAGGCGCTCCTTCAATTGTGGAAACAATTCCAGCGCATTGTCCCGCAAAACCTGATGACCGATCCGGCGGGCGTCGTCCTCGCGCAATTCCCCCCGCTCCACCTTTTCCGCCAGCGCCTCGGCGAGACAGCGACGCGTGAATTCGGTCGCTCCGTAGACGCCCTCCGCGTGAGTCACGTCCGCTCCCCACATGAGGCGGTTGCTCGGCATGACTTCGAGAAACTCCTGATACGCCCGCTTGGCCATCGTATAGCTGATGGTCGGGAGCCAGACGGTATCAATCCAGACGTGGCGCCCATGGCGCTGCATAATGGCCCCGGTTTCGCCGATCCAAGGATAGCCACCATGAAACAAAATGAACTTAGTCTTCGGATTGGCTTCGATGAGATTCAGTAAGTTCATCGGGTTCGACCCCTGAATGCGTGCGTGTCCGGTGTGGATCTGAAACGGCAGTTCCAGGCGGCCGCTCAAATCCACGAGTTGCCACATGATGAAATCCTCAAACTGTTTCACCTCCGCGTCCGACAACTGCGATTTCGCTCGGCCAAAAATCCGGGACGCACTCTCCTTGTCCACCCGCTCAAAGAGCAGCGTCCGCTCATAGGCGACGGTCGACTTGAGACAAACACCCCCCGCGGCCCTGCCCGCCCGCAGCCAGTGCTCCAGCACCACCAGATAGTCCTCCAGAGTGTTCAACGGCAGCTTCTGCTCCCGGGCATAGCGATAGGGCGAATCGATCTCGCCCGGGAATTCGTTCGGATGAAATCCCCGGTGCAGCCGCGACACATTGAGCACCGGGACCCCGAAGGGATAATAGTTCGTGCGGGTCAGCCGGTCCCAGAAGGGATCGACAAACACCAGTTCAATGTTCGACTTCTCAGTGACCACCTCATAGAGCCAGTTCTGATTCTGATAATTGGCAAAAATCCGGCGGTTCAGGTCCCGCGCCTGATCATCCGTGATTGTCTCGAAATCCACCCCGTAAAGATCCGTGAAGGCGGAGAGTTGATACCGGTAAAAACTCGTGGCCCGGGCGTTGGCAAAATCCCCTTTGGCCACCGCCCACCAATCGTCAAACCGGCCACTCGCCGGCCACGGCGTGACGGGATGAATCCAGTTGAAATAGCTGCTGTTCCAGAGTGAAAAGAGCGTCATCCCCACACCCTGATCCGTCTGTACGGTCCCCTGAAAAATGGGGAATGGCTTCAGGTGGTCGTGGGTGTCGATCGCGGAAACCGACTCCAGATCCGCCCGCAGTCGGCGAAAGGTGTCGGTCTTTTTCACGTCCAGAGATTCGGCCGCGCCGACGAACGCCATAAGCCCGGCGGCGAGGATCGATAGGAATTTCATTGGCTGGAAGGAATGGAGTTTCGGTCCCGGGCTCGGATTGACGATGCCCGGGAACGATCAGGTCATTTCTTCTTGAGATCCAGGACGTCAAACAGACGTCCCTCCAGATCGAAGGCCTGCAACTGAAGCGTCTTGTCGTGGATCGTGACGTAAGTGACGTGGTATCCCTTGTAGGACCGCTTCTGAAACCAGGTTCGGGACGGAGCCACCGATTCGAGCCCCGCACCGCCGCCGCCGCTGGTGATATAGATTGTTCCCAGATCTTCATTTACCTTGTCCTTGTAAATGGGCCAGGTGCGCTCGTAGGCATGGACGTGGCCGTTGAAGGCGATGTCCACATGGTGCTTCTCATACAGGCCGGCCAGGTGACGGTGACGCGGATCCCCCCAGGTCGATTTCTCCTTGTAGGTGTCGCCGTAGTCATCCTCGTCAGAGCACCAGATGGTGTGATGGTGATAGCAGAATTTCCAGGTCGCCGTCGATTTGCCGAGCTGTTCATCCAGCCAGCGATACTGGTCGCTCCCGGGGCTTACCGACTTGTTGGTGTCGAGCACAAAGAACTGGGCGTTGCCATAGGTATACGTGTAGTGGTACTCCGGTTCGGGCAGGGAGAAATACTGATAATAGAGCGAATGATTTTTTTCGTGATTGCCGATGCAGGGGAAAACCGGCACGCGGCTCATCAGTGTCCAGGAGGCCGGCAGCATTTCCTTGACCCACTCGTTTTTGTTGGGGCCTTCGTCGACGACGTCGCCCAGATGAATTTCGAAATTCGGACGCAATGAATAGGCGAAATCCTGGAGCTTTTTGATGACCGGCCGGTTGCGCTGGGTATCCCCAATGGCCACAAAGGCGAACGGCGAATCCGCGTTCACCGCGGTCTGGAGCGTCAAAGCTTCACCCTTGAGCACGCTGCCATCGGCGTTCAGCGTGTGCACGCGGTAGAAATACTGGGTCTCCGCTTTCAAGTTACCGAGCCGGATTTCGTGCATGGTTACCTCAGCGCCCTGGGTTGTTTTTTGATCGTAGGGCAGCTTCTCACCGTATTCGACCCAGCCGCGACCGGGCCGCGCCGTTTCCCAGACAATGGTCATGCCGTCCTGCGTGGCCCATTGCAGAAACGGCTTGGCGATGAATCGCTGACTCTGTGCGGCGGGCAGATCGTAGCTGATCAACTGGGCGCCGGCGGCGGCCTCGGTGGCGAACACGGAAGCCGGCAGGGCCCGGGAGTGCAACCTGACCTCCAGCAGCGTGCCATCCATCGGGCGCTGTTCATTGCGATCCTTGAAGCAGCCGATGGTGAACGGTGCGTGGGTGGGATAGGCGATATCGCCGGACACATTCTTGTTTTCGCCGTCGAGCTGCCCGTTGACATAGAGCCGCATGGATCGTCCGTCGTAGGCGGCCGCGACATGGTACCATTTGCCGGTCATGATTTTGTTGGTACCCAGCACATAAGTCATCTTGCCCTTGGCGGCCGGATCCTTCTTGGTCGCGAGTCCAAACACGAACGATTCCGAGTTATATCCGAGGAGCCAGCCAAATTGGCCGGCGTTGTTGTCCTGGAGGCAACTCATGATCGATCCACGCTGGATCGTCTCGGCGAGGTTCACCCAGGCGGAGGCCGTGAGTTCGTGGGTGGGCATGGCGATCTGGTTCGTGGCGTAATCATCCGCCACCACCAGCCACTCATTGGTGCCATTGAAACGATACCCCTCGCTGGGACCCAGGGTTTGCTTTTGGGGATGTCCCTTGATCCGGGCCGTCACCTTTCCGGAGGCATCGGTGGCCACACCATTTTCAAAGGATCCGACCGAGACCCCAAAGTGCAGCAGCAGCCCGGGGTCCGTGGTCTGGGCCAGGGCGGCAATTCGAAGGAAAGCCAGCAAGCCAATGGCCGGCAGCAGGCGGCCCCAGCGAGTCAGGATTGGAGTCATGACTTCAGAGATGGACCGGCCCGACGACGCGCCGGAGGGAATCGATGTTTTTTTGCATACGCTTGAAATAGTTCTCGCCCGCCGGGGGCGTTTCGCAAGGATCGAAGACCACCGACACGATTTGCCACTCCGCGGCCAATCGCTCGCGAATCGCCGGCAACGGATCGGATTCGAAAAGCAGCAGACGGACGCCCGCCCCCGAAGCGAGGACCGCCTGATGAACCGCCTCCCATTCGTCGGCTGAAGGCATCTCTTCAGGCGGCAGAGAGATCGGCGTGGTCGCCCATCCACCGCGTCGGGCCAGGTATCCGTAGGCGGGATGCGACGTGAAAATCACCGCCTGTTTCAATGTCGGCGTGAGTTCGCGAAACGCCGAATCCAACGCCTCCAATTCCGCAGTCAGGTGCTGAAATCCGGCGTTGAACGTGGGCACGTCCGCCGGCCAGAGCCGGATCAGCGCCGCCAGGATTTCACCCGCCTGCCGGCGCGCCAGTACGGGATCCATCCAGGTGTGACCATCCACGCCCGAATGAGTGTGCGCCCCGCCGGGACCATGCGAGTGCGTGACCGAGGGGAGAGTCAGATATTCAGTTTCGAAAGCCCGGCTGGTGACCACCACCCGTCCCAGGGGCAGGGCCGCAGTCGCCGCCCAGTGTTCGTAACCCGCGCCATTGAGCAGGAGCAGCGAGGCGCCCTGCATTTCCACCAAATCCGCCCGCGAGGGATTCCAAAAACCGGGGTCCACCGTGGCGGGGCAAAGACACTTCACCGAAACCCGTCCGCCCGCGATCCGCTCTGCAAAATAGGTCAACGGGTAGAAAGAGGTCATCACCGTCCGCGAGTCCGGTCTTGCCGTCGGGGGCACCTGCGCCAGTGAATCGGAGTGTCGCTCGCAACCGGTCAGCAGGCCCGCCCACGCCAAGACCAAGGCCCACCGGATCCACCCGCGGAAGGCGGACGGATTGCCATAGTTTGGTCGTGTTTCCACAACGCCAAGCCTACTTTCGTTCACTCCCGTCCGCCAATGCCAATCCGGGGACAGCGCCGCGCACGGCGCGCGGGTCTGTGACCCGCAGGCGACTCGCAGAGTCGCGTTCCGACCGGACCGCGGGTCTGTGACCCGCAGACGACTCGCAGAGTCGCGGTCATGGTGGAGCGAGTCTCCGACGAGCTAAGCGATGACTAATTCGGTCCCCAACGCAGCTGGCTCGAGAGACTCTCGCCCCACCAATTTTGCGGCCGGAGGCCGGCGATCGGACCGCGGGTCTGTGACCCGCAGCACTTTTCCCGGCAACGCTGGCGTTGCTGGGAAAAGTGGAGCTTGGGAGAACTTCGGGGGCTCGGGCGACACACGTTCTTCGCGCCGGACGAGTTGTATCCTCGTCACAACCACTTCACCAGATTGGGCCCCCACAAGGAGACGCCGCCCACGCCCAGGCCGGCAAGCAGGGCACCGGCCAGGAGCAGCAAGGCGATTTCCCAACCGAACATTGCCGTGATGGTGGAGCGTGCGACCCCGATCCGCCGGAGCGTTTCCAACTCCCGCGATCGAACCCGGATGGCCAGAACCGTCACCAGACCAATGAGCAATCCGGTCAACAAGCCCAGCACGAGGGAAATGCCATCGATCAACGCGCGCAACCGGAAGACGTAGGCCAGGAGATCTTCCACCACCGCCAGCGGGACCGCGGCCTGCAACGACTTTCCGGCGTTCAGGCGCGACATGACCAAGGTGCCGGATTTGACGGAATCCGGCAGCAGGAGGATGCCCGACAGCGGCAGGTGGGCGTCATCGGCATGCAGATGGAACGAGGCCACGTTCTCGGTGGTAACCTCATTGTAGTCGATCAATTCCTCGCTCAGGACGACGCGGCCGGGATCCCGCGCGAGCACGAGTCTGGCCGGCGCCTGGCCGGCGTCGACATGGGCATGCGACAGGCCCTCCAGAATCCAGGCCGTCTTGATATCCGTGAAGACCGCGTCGTCGTCCGGCCCGCCCGAGGGCGCCAGCACCCCCACCACATGCAGCTTCAGTGCCGGCGGCTTGGAGATATCAAAGACCTCCCGTTGATCCGAAAAGAGACTCGCTCCCGCCGCCAATCCCAGCACCCGCGCCACCCGTGCACCCAGGACCGCGTCCCCGAGAGTGAGGGGCAGGGTACCCGTCGCCGGCGTCAGACCGCGCCGCTCAAAATAATCGATGCTGGTCGCCACCAACGGCATTTTACGCGCGGTGAAACGGACGTGGAGCGGAAGGTAGGTTCCGCCCCCATTGGTGGATAACTGGAGGAAATCCGCATACGAAAGCGCTCCCGGTTCCACCCGTCGAAAATACAGCAACGCCAACGTCAGATCGAAGCGATTGCCCTTGCTGCCGATCACCACCGGAGTCGCCGCGGCCCGCGCCACGAGGGATTTTTGAAAATCGCGGATCAGCACCCGCACCAGCAACGGGATGGCGCCAGCGGCGGCCACGCAGATCGCGATAATCGCCGACCGTGCGGGGTTGTGCCGCACATGCCGTGCGGCGAGGGCCAGGGAACCGATCAAGGCGCGTCTCCTTTCAGCTCGGCTCCCGTGCCGCCCGACAGGTCGACCACGCGATCGAATCGCGGCATCAATGCGTGATCGTGGGTCGCCATCAGCAGCGTGGCCCCGTCTTCGCGGGCCTGGTTGAACAACAACTGAACGACGGCGGACGATGTTTTTGGATCCAGGTTCCCGGTCGGTTCATCACAGAGAATCAACGGCGGCCGGGTGAGCAGGGCGCGGCAGAGAGCCACCCGTTGACGTTCCCCCTGGGACAACTTCGCCGGTGCGCGGCCGAGGATGGATTGAATGCCCGCGGCCGCAGCGAGCCGCCCGGCACGTTGCTGAAGCGCCCCGGGGGATTCCTCCGAACCTCCGACATAGCAAGCCAGGAGGATGTTCTCGCGAGCCGTGAGATATTCCAGCAGCTCAAACTCCTGGAAGACCATGCCGATGCGTGAGCGGCGGATCGCGCGACGACGCTCCTCGGTAAGTTCGGACCAGGTCTCACCCAGAACCCGGATCCGGCCGGAAGAAGGCAGCCGGATTCCCGCAATGAGATCGATCAACGTACTTTTTCCCGAACCGCTCGGGCCGATCAATGCGATGGCTTCGCCGGACCGCACCTGGAAATGTTCCACGCGCAGCTGAAACGACGAGCCATGCGCGAAACAAACGTTCTCCAGTTCCACCAGTGGGGCTGCGCTCATGGCGTCTCACCCGGTTTTGCGTCGGGTCGCCCGGGATCCACGCGGCGCTGTTCCAGTGGTTCGACCGCGACGATCCGCCATCCGGCCGGCATGGCGGCGATGGTATATCGGGCCCGATACTCATTCACCCGGGCATGGGAATGGCCCCAGTGGTAGACGACGCCCTCCACGCGCCACCGGGCGTCGAGGATCAGTTCCGCCGTCTGCCGCTGCGGATTGCGGGTCAGGGCCTCGACTTTGGACTGGATCAGCGTTACCGATTTCACGCGGCACAGCGCACCGCCTTCCTCCTGCAGGATCAGACTACGGTAGATGTCGTCATAGGTCTTCCCGAGCAAAGGTCCATCCACACTGCGGGCCAGCGCGTCATAGATTTCACTCTCCGTGGTGTAGTCAAACGCCCGGTAAATATTCGCGTGCAGCGGTTGGAAAATGACCAGGGCCTCCGCGGGAGTGGGGAGCGGTGGCGGGCGGAGCCACCCAACCGGCGGACGCATCCGACCATACGGCCACGCCACGAGGGTCACCGCCACCGTGCCCAGCCAGATTCCAAGGCTCGCCCATCCGCGACCTCCGCGCCCGGATCCCCGCCCGGCCACGAACCCGGCGAACCCGCCCACGAGCCCGATGATCAGGGATAGCGCCGGAACATTGGCGTCCGGCGGCGGTGTTGCCCCTGGCACCTTTTGAAACCGGGCCTCGAGGGGAGTACCCGAAGCGTGCCAGTCAAATTCAGGCTCGCGATCACGGAAGACCAGCGGCAGGGCATCGCCGTCGGCCAGAAGCATGGCTTCCACTTCCGAGAGCGGCGCCAGATCACGGTCCGCCGCCAGGAAATCCCGCGGGTATGTGCCCCAGACCAGCGCCACCGAGTGCGGCGGCGACTTGCAGGGATATTCCACGACCACCCAGACCTGCTGCCACAGGGCTTGCGCCACCTCGACAAAGCCGGGTCGAGTTTCCGGCGCGGGGCGGATGATGCGAAATTCCACCAGCACCGGTTGTGTGAGAATGCCGTCAATGGTCACGGCGTTCGGCCGGTTGAGCACCGACGGTTGCGGACCCGCCATTGGCCCGCCGAAGTACTCCAACAGCACTCTTTTCCCGGCGGCCTCTTCGCCCGTCGTCACCTCGTCCCGAACCTCATGAGTCCAATTCACGATGCCCTCGACAAAGCGGAGGTTCATCAACGCCTCGACGCGAACCCCCGAACGCGAAATGCTAAAACGCACATCGGCATGGGCTCCCGGCTTGGCATGGGCCAGTGCTTCCGGACACGCGAACCAGCCCGCGCCAATCATCCGAACGAGGGCCAGGAGCCAGCGATGCCGAATCGCGAGCCGGAACGGACACCGGGATCCCGGCCGGTGCCGCCTGCCACCCCATCCGCTCGGTGCTGTCATCATTTTCTCCGGATATCGCAAGGATCGTGAATTCCCATCTAGCGGGCGATCCCGGAAATGTCATTCCAATTTCCCGCCCGCCCGGATTCAACCTCCACCGCAGCGGGAAAACGCCGGAGAATCCTCCACACACTTTGACACGGCGCCCGGACGCCCGTATGTGCGCGGCAAATGCATCGACGTCCGCCGCGGGCCAACCGGGCTCCACTCCGCTCCCTCCTCGGGTGCCTTTTCGCGACCGGGTACCTGGCCGGGCACGGACTTCAAGCCCGGGCGGACAGCACGGTCGTCTTCAACGAGATCATGTACCACCCGGCCACGGCGGAGGCATCAATGGAATGGGTGGAGCTGTACAACCAGATGTCCGTCAACATGGATATCTCCCACTGGTCGCTGACCGGCGGCATTGGATACCAATTTGCCGAGGGCACAGTCATTCCAGGCGGCGGCTATCTGGTGGTGGCGATCAATCCGGCGGCCCTCCTGGCGGCCACCGGCGTCATTTCGGTGGTCGGCCCGTTCACCGGTCGATTGTCCAATTCGGGCGAGACCCTGGAATTGCGCAACAACAACCAGCGTCTCATGGACACGGTTCACTATCGCACCCAGGAGGATTGGCCCGTCGCGCCGGACGGTGGCGGAGCTTCTCTGGGCAAGCGCGAGGTGAACCTCGCCAGCGAACCCGCCGAAAACTGGCGGGCCAGCGCCCAGATCGGGGGCACCCCCGGGGCTCCCAATTTCCAATCCTTGGCGGCGACGCCACTTCAGATCCCCATGGAACCCGAAGTGGTCTTCAACGAAATCGCCGGTGTCGGCTCCCAATCCTTTTTCGTCGAACTCGCGAATCGCACCAGCCAGGATCGCTCCCTGGCCGGATACGTGATCCGTCGGGACGGACCGGTTTCCGGAAGTTTTACCCTGCCATCCGGGACGACGCTGCCGGCCGCTGGCTTCCGGGCTTTCACCGCGGCTGAGCTTGGATTCCAAGCGACTGAAAACGACAAATTGCTGCTCCTCGCCCCGGGACAGTCCTTCATCGCCGATGCGCGGATCGCCAAACCAGGCGTGTCGGGGCGTTCTCCTGATGCCACCGGTCCCTGGGTCATCCCGGCCGCCGCCACGCCAGGCACCACCAATGAAGTGGTCTGGTCGCACGACGTCATCATCAACGAAATCGAGTATCATCCGCGAGACCCCAACGCCACCCCCTGGATTGAACTCTATAATCGCAGCCAGCACACGGTTGATCTTTCGAATTGGCGTTTCACTTCGGGCATAGATTTCCAATTTCCCAAAGGGCTCACATTGGCGGCCGACAGCTATCTGGTCGTCGCCCAGAACGTGGAGTCTCTGCGGTCGGAACATCCGGGAATAGCCGTGGTCGGCCCCTTCACCAACAAATTGTCCCACCGGACCGACAAACTCATCCTGTCCGATGCGGTGGGAAATCCCGCAAATGAAGTCCGCTACTTCCACGGCGGACGCTGGCCGGCGCGCGCGGATGGCGGCGGATCCAGCCTCGAATTGCGGAATCCGTGGGCGGACAATTCCGTCGCTGAAGCCTGGTCGGCGAGTCGGGAATCCGTTGCCGGGTGGACCAACTACACGTACCGCGCGGTCGCTACCGCCGCCAACGACCCCACCACGTGGAAGGAGTTTGTCCTCGGTCTGATCGACGCCGGGGAATGCCTGATGGATGATCTCAGCGTTATCGAATCTCCCGCCACGACTCCGATTTCCCTCCTGCAAAACGGGGACTTTGAAACCGGCAGCAAGTTCTGGCGCTTCCTCGGCACGCATCGTTTGAGCGAGGTCATCCCGGATCCCGATCAACCTGGCAATCACGTCCTGCACCTGATCGCCACCGGCCCGACCGAGCATATGCACAATCATCTGGAAACGACCCTGCTCAACAACCGGATGATCGTAAACGGACGGACCTATGAAATCTCCTATCGTGCCAAATGGCTTTCCGGAAACGGTCAGCTTAATACGCGCCTCTACTTCAACCGCGCCGCCCGGACCACGCGGCTGCCGGCTTCGACGATCAGCGGCACACCCGGGACGCGCAATTCAACTTACCAGACCAATAGCGGTTCTACATTTACCGGCTTTCAACACGCCCCGACGGTTCCGAATCCCAATCAGGCGGTGACCGTTTCCGCCCGGGTCACTGATCCCGACGGGGTGACCTCCGCGAAACTCTATTGGTCGCTCAACGGCGGCAGTTGGAAGAACATCGCGTTGCCGATTTCAAGCACTGGACTCGTCGCTGGAAGCATCCCCGGGGCTGCGGCCGGCACTGTGGTTCAGTTCTACCTTGAAGCGACCGATGTCTTCGGTACCGTCGCGACTTTTCCCGCTGCCGGCCCTGCGTCGCGCGCCCTCTTCGTCGTCAACGATCGCCGTGCCCCCACCGGCCTGCTGCACAATTTCCGGCTGCTCATGACGCCCGCCGACACCGCGTTTCTCCACGCCACCACCAACGTCATGAGCAATGAGCTGCTCGGCGCCACCGTGGTCTATGATGAACAGGAAACCTTTTACAACGTCGGGGTCCACTTGCAGGGAAGCGAACGCGGGCGGGCGGATGCCGGGCGGGTGGGTTATACGATCAGTTTCGCACCCGAACACCTCTTCCGGGGCGTGCATGACGGCGTCTCCATCGACCGGTCGGGCGGCTATACCGGCGTGGGCGGTGATCAGGATGAGATCGTCCTGAAGCACGCCCTGCAACACGCCGGCGGACTGCCGGGAATGTATGATGACCTGGTCCGGGTGATTCCCGCGCGAGCCGACCTGGCCGGCACTGGATTGTTGATTATGGCAAAATATGGCGACGTCTTTCTCGACAGCCAGTTCGCCAATGGGAGCGCTGGCGGGTTGTTCAAACTCGAGCTGATCTATTCACCCACCACGACGGCCGGTGGCAATCCGCAGAATCCAAAGCTGCCGCAACCCGATGACGTCATCGGCGCGGACCTGGGAAATCTGGGAGACGATCCGGAGTCCTATCGCTGGCACTTCCTGCATGAAAATCAACGCGAACGGGACAATTATCAGCCCCTGATCAACCTGGCCAAAGCCCTCAGCAAATCGGGGGCGGCCCTGGACACGGAATCTCGACGACTGATGGACGTCAGCCTGTGGATGCGCGCGGTGGCCTTTCAGTCCTTGTGGGGTTTGGTCGACACCTATCCTTTCGACAACCAACACAATTTCATCGTTTATTTCCGGCCGGAAGATGGCCGCGCCCTGCCCTTCCTGTGGGATATGGACTATAATTTCGGAGCCGCCGCCACGTCGCCGATCAATCGGGCGGTGGGCAACCTGGCGAAGGTCATCGCCCTGCCCGGCAATCAACGGTTGTATCTGGGGCATCTGCTCGACCTGATGACGACCACCTATAATACCAATTACCTATCCCCCTGGATCGCCCACTATGGAACGGTTGCCGGCCAGAACTTTGGCGGCATTCGCAGCTATGTTGATCAACGGGTGAAATCCGTCCGCAGCCAATTACCGGCGGCGGTGCCGTTTGCGGTCAATGGGAGCAGCGGCAATCCCGGCTTGGTGGATGGCACCAACGCCCTGATCTCCGGCAAGGCCTGGATCAACGTGCGCACACTGCGATTGGCGGGGCAATCCGTTCCCCTGGAAGTGAAATGGAACACGACGACGAGCTGGCAGACCTCCCTTCCGGTGATCCTCGGCACCAACGCATTTCAAATTCTTGGGTATGATTTTCAGGACCGTCTGATTGCGTCCAATACCGTGGTCCTGACATCGACCGTCGTCGGGGGTGGCATCGATGGCGACGGCGATGGACTGCCGGACCTTTGGGAGACAGCCCGCGGACTGAACCCGACCGTGGCCGACGCGGATCTTGATCCGGATCACGACGGACAAACCAACCGACAGGAATATCTCGCGGGCACGGATCCACTGGACCCAGCCAGCGTTTTGAAACTGGAGGCACACCGAACTGCGGATGGAATCCAATTGGGTTTCACCGCCCGGGCCGGCCGCTCGTATACGATCTTGAGCCGGCCCACTCTCCAAAGCAGCACTTGGGAACGCCTCAGCGATGTGACACCGGCGGCACTCGATCATCCCGTGGGCACATCGATTCCCGGCAACCGCGATAATGCCCGATTTTACCGCCTGATAACCCCTCAACTGCCGTAGACCAGCTACTGCGTCTTGGCGCTGGCCAGGTCCACACAGATCAGTTCCTGATCATTGCGGACGTAGACCCGTCGATTCGCAAAGGCCGGAACCGTCCACACCACGGGGCGTCCCGGATCCGTATTGAGCGGATCCAGCAGGTGGGTCCGACTGATTTCGTCATATCCTTGGGGAGAAAGGCGCGCAATGATGAGATCGCCTTTCTCGCTGAAGAGAAAGTAACGGGTGCCGTTTTTCACAATGAAGCAATTGCCCCATCGTTCGGATTTGCCGGAAGTCGGTGCGAACGTCTCCCAAAGCCGTTCTCCCGTGGCGATCCGGAGGCAGCGGAATTGCCCATAACTGCACACGCCATAAATATAGCCGTCGTCGATGAAGGGCGTGCTCATGGTGCTGTTGAGATGGGTGGTGTCGCGCTCGCTCATTTTCGCCGTCTTCCAAACCACCTTCGGCGCGGGCTGGCCCTTCTCAAACTGCAGCAATTGGGAACCATTGTAAAAGCAGCTGAAATACACCTGATCACCCACTTGGCGGGGCATGGCGATCGACATGCCATAATTCAGCTTCCAAGGCTCGGTCCAGCGCACGGCTCCGGTCTCCGGGTCCAGGCCGTTGATCGCCTCGGCGTGCCAGAGAATCAACTCCCGCCGACCGCCGACTTCATAGATCGTGGGCGGGCAATATCCGGGCTCCTTGGCCGACAAGGCGCGCCAGAGTTCCTTGCCGTTGTCCTTGTCAAAGGCCACCGCCACCGTGCCTTTGCCACCCACCAGACAGATCAGTTTTTGGCCATCCAACAACGGATGCGCCGAAGTGCCCCAGGTCGGAATCTTAAGCCCGAAATCCGTCTTGAAATCGCGACTCCAAATCATTTTTCCGTCGAGCGCATCCAGACAGGTCAGATTGCCCATGGCGCCAAGCGAATAGACGCGGCCGCCAGCCACGAGCGGCGTCGTGCGTGGACCCGCCGCGTAGCTGACAGTGTACGGACAATCGTACTCGTGTTTCCAGAGCAGATGGCCGTCGGCCTCGTTGAAG
>JAYTHD010000008.1:0-3640 GCA_043732975.1 Verrucomicrobiota bacterium | reverse complement strand
GGTGGGTTCTGTTCCACCCGCTCCAGCAGTTGGGTGTCGAAGATCCAATGTAGCTCCTGCCGGTCAGTCGCCTTCAGCCAAAGCCCATCCTCGCTGTTCCACACCCGCGTCCCGGGGGCCACCCTCTGATCGTCGATCCAGTCACGCACGTCATTCAGCGAGATGGGACCATACTCCCTCCCGTCTTCGCCGATGATTTTGTAGGTGACGCTGTTCACTTACCGTACCGCATAGCGGTCCCGACGCCGGCTCACAAAAAGAAACGTTGCCCTCGCCGCCCGCCGATTTGATTCCACTCCTTTTTCTGCCCTAAAGTGCCGTCCATGTTCTCCCGCTGGTCTCCTGTGATCTCCCGCTCCGGTCGGAATGCCTTCCTTTCCGCCTGGCTCGCGGTCGCTCCGTTCGCACTCGGTGCCCCGGACCAGGCCCGACTGGAACCGCTCGCCCGACTGATCCAGGACCCCACCCCGCGGGTCCGCCTGGAGGCTTTGCGATCCCTGGCGAAAATCCCCTCGGCGAAATCGGCTGAATTGGCTTTGTCCGTGCTTGATCGCCCGATGGATCCCTCCCTCGATTACGCGCTCTGGCTGACCCTCAACGACCTCGCAGATCCTTGGATTGCCGCCTTGGAATCCGGCGCCTGGTCTCCTTTGGGAAGGGAAAAACAGCTTGAATTTGCGCTCAAGGCGATCCAGCCCGAACAGGCCAACCGGGTTTTGACCCAGGTCCTGGCCAAGAATCCTCTGACCCGTGATGGCTCCGGTCCTTGGATCGAACTGATCGGTTCCGCCGGCAGTGCGCGTGAGTTGCGGACCCTGCTCGACCGGACCTTGTCCGGCGCCTTTGACGCTCCCGCTTCTGCCCGCGCTTTGCGGGCGCTCAACGAGGCCTCGCGCCTTCGAAAGCTTCAGCCGGAGGGTGCGGGACCGGAACTTGCCTCCCTCATTTCCCATTCCTCGCCGGCAGTTCAGGTGGAGGCGTTGAAGCTGGCCGCCGTCTGGAAATCCAAGGGCACTCCCATAGCCGGACTCAGCCAGCTCGCCGGTGCCCCGGAGACTCCCGCTGGCGTCCGCACCGAAGCCTTCAATACCCTCCGGGCCATCGGTGGTCCGGCGGCTCTGGATGCCCTCTCCGGTCTCGCCACCGCTGCCTCCCCCTCCGCTATCCGTCAATCCGCCGCCAGTTCCCTGGCCGCCCTCGATCTCGGCCGGGCCCTGCCGGTCATCATCGAAATCCTTGGTTCCCTCAAGGAGGAATCCGCCGCCCAGGATTTTTGGCGATCCCTCCTTCCGGTCAAAGGCGCCGGGCAGGCCATTGCCGCCGCCCTGCCCGCCACGGGATTGAATCCCGCTGTCGCCCGGGCCGGCATGCGCGTCGCCCGCGAAGGCGGCCGGAGTGATCTGAGTCTCGTCGCTTCCCTGGCCAAGTCGGCTGGTTTCGGCACCGACACCCAGGCCTTCAACGCCCAACTCTTCAAGGAGCTCGCCGAAAAGGCCGCCCTCGCCGGAAACCCCTCCCGGGGCGAACAGGTCTACCGGCGGGCCGCCCTCGCCTGCGTCAGCTGCCATGCCATCGGTGGCGCCGGAGGCAAGGTTGGCCCCGACCTCACCAGCATCGGCGCCAGTGCCCCGGCCGATTACCTCGTCGAATCGCTCCTGCTACCCAACGCCAAGATCAAGGAAGGCTATCACTCGGTCGAGATCTCCACCAAGGACGGCACCGACTACATTGGCACCCTCGCCCGGGAAACTCCTCAGGAGGTCGTCCTCCGCAACGCCGCCGGTCTCGAGCAATCGATCCCCAAAGCCGACATCGCCAAACGGGAGCATGGACTCAATTCCCTGATGCCCGCCGGGCTCTCGGAGAGCCTGACGGAGCCCGAGCAATTGGATCTCATCGCCTTCCTCTCCCGCTTGGGCAAACCCGGTGATTTCGACGCCAGCAAGGGCGGTGTGGCCCGCCGCTGGTACCTGGCCAACCTCGTTCACACAGATGTGCAAAACGGCGATGGCGATTGGGCCTGGAAGCGCCCGTTCACGGACCGTCGCTGGACGTCCCTGTTTGGTCGCGTCAATGGTCAACTGACGCAGCCTTTGATCGCGGAGGCAACCCGGGCTGACATGTGGACCGGCAAACTCGCCTTGTTTGCCGCCACCGAAATCCAGGTCGCCCTCCCGGGGACCGTCCATTTCCAACTGGATTGTCCTCCCGGTCCGGAACTTTGGGTGGATGGCAAGAAAGTGGGCGTGGCTGGTGCCAGCGCCATCGACTTGCCGGCCGGCGTCCATCGGATCTTGATCCAGATCCCTCCGCAACATGTTCCCGAAGCCCTCCGCCTGTCCTCGGGCGACGGCGCCTTCGTATTTTAACGCTGGCCACCGCGCTTCCATTCTTTGGGCCAACAGCTTGTCAACAACTCCGGGCTTGGTCGAGCCGATCTCCTAAAAAGGGGGTCTCCACGGGTTGCTCCCACCGCTTCCAAGTCCTTCCCAAAGTTATGCGCGCTGTAAAACACCTTTGCAGAGCCGCAGGCATTGACCCCCACCGGTTGTACCGATTATTCACAGACCCTACTACGACCTTTCTTTTCTTATCTTTTACAGACTACAGTAGACACTCATGAAGTTGACCATAGCTAAGGATCAATTGCTAACCGGCCTCCAGGCGGTCCAGAATGTCGTCGGCACCCGATCGACGCTGCCGATTCTCTCCAACGTCCTGCTCCGTGCCGCCGAAGGTCAGCTCCATTTCACGGCCACCGATCTGGACGTCACCATCTCCTGCGCCGTGCCCGCCAACGTCGAAGTCCCCGGTACGGTGACGCTGCCGGTCAAGAAGCTCGTCGGCATCACCCGTGAATTGGCGGCCAACGAGATCGATCTCGAGGTCGACGAAAAGTCCGTCGCTTCCGTTCGGGCCGGCGCTTCGTTCTTCAAAATCCATGGCCTGGCCGCCGATGAGTATCCGCCGTTGCCCAGCTTCACCAACGCCAAATCGATGGCGCTGACCCAGGAAAAGCTGAAAGCGATGCTGCGGAAGACCAGTTTTGCGGTATCCAGCGACGAGACCCGCTACGTTCTCAACGGGATTTTCTTCAGCCTCAAGGATTCCAAGGCGACATTGGTGGCGACCGACGGCCGCCGGCTGGCGTTGACCGATGAGGATGCCGAGATCGCACCGACCAGCCAGGCCGATTTCATCGTGCCGACGAAGGCGATCAACGAACTGTTCCGGCTGCTGACCAGCGGGCCCGTGGAACTCCGCTACACGGACAACCTCGTGGCCTTCCGGACCACCCCCGCAGTGGAGGGCGGCGTGGGCGTCCTGATCATTTCCAAGCTGGTGGATGGCAGTTATCCGAATTACCGGCAGGTGATTCCCCAGGCTCCCCAGGAGCGCATCACACTGGTGCGGGAGGAATTGCTGCAGGCGCTCCGCCGGGCGGAAATCATGACCAGTGACAAATCCAATTCGGTCAAAATGGCCTTTGGTCGGAACCAGCTGGTCATCACCGGCAATACTCCGGAGGTCGGGGAGGCGCGGGAGACGCTGTCGATCAACTACAGCGGCAAGGAAATGGCCATCGCCTTCAACCCGGCGTATTTGATGGATCCGCTCAAGGCGTTGACCAACGACGAAA
>JAYTHD010000007.1:0-12074 GCA_043732975.1 Verrucomicrobiota bacterium | reverse complement strand
GGGGCCGGCCAGCGGACCGTTCGGTATGTCTCCTGATCTCGATTCCGCGCCCTTTCGCCCGGCACTCAAATTGCCCACTCCCAAAAAAGAACGCCCGGCGGCCATCACCGGACGTTCGCGGAAGCAATGGTTCGCAGGGCGTCGTCAGCGCAGTTTCGCGAGCAGTTCTTCGTTGGTCTTGTGCTTTTTCAGCGCCGCGACCAGAGTCTCCATCGCCTCCACAGGTTGGAGATCCGTCATCATCCGACGCAGCTTGCGGATGGCTTCGATGTGCGTCGGCGGGAACAAACGTTCCTCGTTGCGCGTGCCGGATTTCGGAATGTCGATCGCGGGGAACAAGCGTCGATCCGACAGGCGACGATCGAGGATCAGCTCCATGTTGCCCGTGCCCTTGAATTCCTGGAAGATAAGTTCGTCCATGCGGCTGCCGGTATCGACCAACGCCGTCGCCAGGATGGTGAGCGATCCGCCTTCCTCGACTTTGCGGGCGGCCGCAAACATCTTCCGCGGTATTTCGAGCGCGCGGGCATCGACACCGCCGGACATGGTCCGCCCGGACCCGCCCTGGACGGAGTTGTAGGCGCGGGCCACGCGGGTGATGGAATCCAGCAGGACAAACACGTCCTTGCCGCCTTCCACCATGCGGCGGCAGCGTTCGATCATGAATCGGCTGAGGCGCACGTGGGTTTCCAGATCCTGATCGTTGCTCGACGCGACGACTTCGGCCTTCACGCTGCGTTGGAAGTCGGTGACTTCCTCCGGACGTTCGTCGATGAGCAGCACCATCACGTGAACGTCCGGATGGTTGGTCGTGATGGCATTCGCCACCTGCTTGAGCACGGTGGTCTTGCCCGTCCGGGGCGGAGCGACGATGAGCCCGCGGGTCCCCTTGCCGATCGGCGTGACCAGATCAATGACCCGGGTTTCGATCGCGTCGGGGGTCGTCTCCAGCCGGTACTTTTCTATCGGCGTGATCGTGGTGAGGTTTTCGAAGCGCAGGGAATGGAGATAATCCTGATACGACTTCCCGTTGGCCTCCAGAACCTCCCGCAATTGCGGACTGTTGCCGCGGTGCGGAGGACTCACCGTGCACTTGATATAGCTGCCCTCCCGCAGTCCGAGTCGCTTGATGGAATCGGGCGTGAGAAAGACATCGGTGGGTTTTGGGGCAAAATTTGCCCGGCTCGAACGGAGGAAACCGAAGCCTTTTTCGGAAATTTCCAGCCAACCCTCCTGGGGATCCGGCAAGGCGGCGGGGAGTACTTGCGGCGGCCGGGGGCCGGTACGCTGCTGGTTGAATTGTCCACCGCCACCGCCATCGCTTTGCCGCTGGGGACCCCCGCCACCGCCACCCCCGCCACCCCCGCCACCACCGCCGCCCGGACGATTCCGGCCGTGCCGATGCCGGCCTTGAAAGCGACCCCCGCCGCCACCCCCGCCGCCGCCGCGGTAGCCTTCATTGGAGCGTTGCCCACCGCCACCGCCCAAGTGGCCGGTGCCGGATCCACCAACATTGCCGGAACCGCCTTCGGGGCCGTTACCGGTGTCACGATATCCTGAAGATTCGCGAGGGTCACCGGAGCCGACGCCCGGCCCGGGTCCACGTTCGCGATCCGGATAGCCCTCACCCCGATCACCTTCGGTCGGTTGCCTCATCGGCGGGGCGTCGGATTCTGCATGGGAGCGCGATCCGGATGTGCGGTCGCGATCCGAAGGAGGGTTCGAGCCAGGCGACCATTCGCTCGCCGGCTGACCCTGATTTTTCTCATTGGTCATTGAACTTAACTTAACTGTGGTAGATGTCCGACGGGTCTGAACCCAGGGCGGCAGGAAAAATTGGCCGCAGGAACTGAGACTTGGGGAAACCAACCAGGCCGGGCTAAATCGGTGGGATGGTCAGACCTTAGACGGATCACCATTAACGGCGATTGTAATCCCTTGCAACTGGAATTTTTGAAACGGCCCAGCGATTGGGCCTGCCCGCGGCGGCGATACCTTCACCGGAAACGTCCCGGGCATCCGGCTTTTCGGGAGCGGGGCCCGGTGGACAACCAGCTTCCGCGGACAAAAACGCCGGTGTTGCCGGTATCCGGGCTTTGACTGAAACCAGGTTCTCCGGTAGCTTTGCCAGCGTCGCCATGAATAATCCCCGTGCATTCTTCAATGTCCTGCTGTTGCTGGGTGCCAGCACTTCCCTCTGGGCACAGCGACAGATTGTCGAGACCGCCCCCGGTGCCCGTTCACCGGGGGTGACCAATGCGGTGGCGCCTTCGCTACCTGAAGGGGAACGGGGTGGCGGCATTCTGGACCGGATTTACCGACCCAACAGCGTTCAGCTTCCCCCCTTGGATCTCGGACCCAGCGGGGGTTCTTCCGGGGCCAAATTGGATCCGGCGGTGGAGAAGCGGTTGAAGGAGGAGCGGAATCGCAAAAAGAACTGGGCGGTGGAAGGGGCCGCCCGGTTGAACCGCGGGGAGACTGGCGTGGGCGAACGCCGCCGCTCCGATGCGGACGGTCGCCGTTCGTCCCTGGAGGGTCGCCCGCCGACCGCTGCCGAAATCCAGTTGCAGGCGGTGGATCCGAAATTTGCCCGCGAACAAAAAAAGAAATCCGGTGGCTCTGCCGAGGCGGCCGCGGATCGGGCGGCGGAGTTGGAGGAACGCAAGCATGCCGGCAAGGATCCGATCACCCTGAAGGATTTGAACCATCCCCAGGACGCCACCGACGTCGTGGAGACCAGCGCGGAATTGGCGTCCAAGGATCGCCAGCGTCGGTCCGAATCCAAGGACCGGTGGGATAAGGTGCTGGATGACAAATCCAAGCCGGACGAGAACCGCGAGCGCACCATTTCCGAGGTGGGCCTGGATCTTTCCCGGAAGGAGAATGGGGTGTCGTTAGAGTCTTTGGATTCCGCCCGGGAGTTGGTGCAACAGCAACGGGAACGGGAATTCTCGAACCTGATTGGTGACTCGGCCGCCGGACTGCCGACAACTTCCCGCACGGAAAGTTTTCTGGGCGGGGGCCCGGCCACTCGCTCGGTTGAATTCCAGAAATTGCTGGTACAGGAACCCGTGGCGACGCCTACGGCCCGCTTGGGCCTTGACCCGTCGGCGTCCATCTCGAGCGGTGCCGCAGTGCCTTCACTGGGGGCGTCGCGGGAGTTGCCTGGGATTTCCTCAGCGGCAGGTGGTTTCAATTTCAGCTCCGGCCAGTCAGCCCCGACTTTTGCCCCGCCACCCACACGCCTGGCCCCTTTGCCAGTGCAGTTGCCAGCCCCCGTCCGTGGCAAGAACGGCTTCTGAGGCCTCCCTTTCCCAACCGCGCCTTGAAATCATCGCTGCCACCCGCTCGGAACCCAAACCGGCAGGGATTCCCTTGGCGGGCATGGATCTTCTGGACTCTTCTGGCCTTGGAGTTCCCCGCCATGACGGGTCGGGGCGACGCTCCGGCCGGGCGGATCCTGAAGGTGCTCCCGCATTTGGTCGATGCCGAAGGCCGAATCGCCCTGGCACCGAGCCTGTACCAAAGGGACGCCTACCAGGCCCGGTTGCGCCAACACCCGGAATTGGTGGCGGCCGTGCGATACGACGTGAACTGCCGGGTGACGGGCAGGAAACCCAGCCCCCTCAAATTACGCCTCACCCTGCGCACCGAACGGCAGGCCGAGACCGCACCGGTCATTCTGGAAACCACGGTCAAACCGGGCTTGTTTGGGCGCTCCTGGCAAACTCTGACCGTGGATGCGGTGGCCTACCAACAGGCCGGCAAGGTTCTCGCTTGGCAGTTGGAATTGCTCGACGGCGACCGGGTCATCGGGACTCGAAAGTCCTTTCTTTGGTAGCCGATTTTTCCACGGGCCGCACGGCGGCCGATTGGCGGTTCGTCAGCGGTGGTAGTGGTTTTGCCGAAACCACTCAACGGCATCCGCCAATGCCTGATGGGGTGAAGTTTGGGGCAGGCCCAATTCCCGGACTGCCTTGGCCGGGTTATACCACATCTTGTAAGCGGCCATGCGGACTCCGGCGAGGGGCGCCTTGGGTGGGCGCCGGGTGAAACGGGCCAGCGCTTCCCCGCAATGCGCGGCCGCCAGCGCAACCCCGTATGGCACCTGAAATCGCGGGGCCGGCAGGCCCGTGATTTCCGATAACACGTCCAGGGCCTGTTTCATCGTCCAGTTTCCCTGCACATGACCCAGAATGTAACGTTCCCCCAGTCGACCACGTTCGGCGGCGAGGAGGTGGCCCACGGCGACATCCCGCACGTGGACCCAGTTGAGTCCGGTGTCCAGATAGGCGGGGAGGGCGCGTTTCAGGAAATCGACGATCACCTGGCCGGTGGGTGTGGGCTTGACGTCCCGGGGGCCGACCGGTGCGCTCGGATTCACCAGCACGATCCGCCGCCCGGCGGCTGCCAACTCGCGAGCGACCACTTCCGCGCGCCATTTGGAAAGCTTGTACGGATTGCTCATCTGCGCCTCCGCCACCGGGGTCGCTTCGTCCGTGGGGACGACCACGCCGGCGGCGTCCGCGTAGGGCAGGCCGATGCAACCGACCGTACTGGTATAAATCGTCCGGGCCACCTCGGCCGCGTGGGCCGCTTCGAGGATGTTTCGCGTGCCGTCGACGTTCGTCCGGAACATCGGCGCGTAATCGGGCAGCCACAGTGCGTAGCTCGCCGCGACGTGAAAGACCCAATCGCACCCCCGCATCGCCGCGGTGAGTCCCGCCCGATCGTCCAGGAGATCGCCGATCACCGGCTCAAAATCCGCCCCGATCAAGCCCCGGCGATCAGCGCCGGGCCGCAACAGGGCCTTCACTCGGTGCCCCCGGGCAACGAGTTCGTGAACCAGATTCGCGCCGATGAATCCCGACGCGCCCGTGACAAAACAGGTCATGCGGAACAGTTAGTCGTCCTGCCCACCCTTTCCCAAAAAAGGCGCTCCGCGTCTGAAATTAGTGAACCTGTCACCCTAATATGGCTGTGAGCTCAAAAACATTGAACCTGTCACTCAAAATATTGAACCTGTCACTCTAAATTGCGTGAATTCTTGGCGCGACCCAAACTAGACGGCGGGCGTTCGGGCCGGGATGCTGGAGACTTCTGATATCGTTGCCGCCAATCAGTATTGTCATCCGCACCTTGAATTCCGGAGCCACGCTGGGTTCGGTTCTTGAGGCGTTGCAGCGTCGGACGGAGGACCAACTGATCCTGGTGGATTCCGGATCCACCGACAACACGCTGGGACTGGCCCAGGCACACGGGGCTGAAATCGTGCGGATACGGCGGGATGAATTTACTTACGGACGGGCGTTGAATCGAGGCTTTGCCCAAGCGCGGCACGACTGGGTGCTGTCGCTCAGTTCCCACACCGTGCCGGTGTCGCCGGATTTTCTGACCCGGTATCGGCAGGCTCTGGTGCGATTCCCGGACTCCGTTACGGCGGCGGTGGGACCTTTGATTACGAATGTTCATGATGTGCCGATTGCGGGCGGAATCACCTATTTCGAAGGCGACGACCTCCGGCATGGTTTTGGTTTCGGGGCGGGAAATCCCAATTCCATTTACCGGCGCCGGTGTTGGTTGGAGCGGCCGTTCGACGAAGAGGTCGGCGGCGGCGAGGATTTGGAATGGTACTGCGCTGCACTGCGTGCGGGGGAAATCGTGGCCGCGATTCATGCCGCGCAGGTGAAGTATATCTCCCGCGCCGGCGTGAAGGATTTCTATCGGAAAGGCCGGGTGGATCACCGGGCCGCCGCGCGCCTTATCGAGCCTTATCAGCCCTCCTTTACCGGCCTGCTCACCCACGGCGCCAAGGTGGGCCTGTACACCGCGGTGGGGCGAACGCCCTGGCGGGGCGCCCGGAATTCGCTGGCCCATTACTTTGGCACCTGGGTCGAAGCCCGTGCCTTGCGCCGCGCCGCGCTCCCCCCGCCCACGACGGGAAAATGCAAGCCATGAAGGAGAACCTGGTGGTGCCCGCACCCGTGCCCGCATCGCCCGGCGGGAATCGGCCGCGTCCAATGAAGCTTCTGGTATTCGCCCACCGGCCGCCACCTCTGCACGGCCAGAGTCAACTGGTCAGCCAAATGCTGGATGGATTCGCCCGCCGGCCCGAACTCGGAGTGGAATGTCATCACGTCGATGCCCGCATTTCCACCGATCTGGCCAATGTGGGCCGCGCCGGAGGGGCCAAACTCTGGCGGTTGTCCCGCTATGTGATGCAGGCCCGGCGGATCCAACGGCGGGAACGTTGCGATGCCTTCTATTACATTCCGGCACCGGGTCAGCGGAACCCGTTATACCGCGACTGGCTGGCCCTGCCCTGGTTGCGGGCCGCCTTCCCCAGGACGATTTTTCAATGGCATGCCTCGGGCCTGGCCACCTGGCTTCGCGAACAGGCCCGGCCGTGGGAGCGGAATCTGTCATGGCGGATCCTCGGGAATCACGAATTGAGCATTGTGAACAGCTGCCTGAGTGATCCGGCGTTGGTGGATTTCCATCCCCGCTCCCTGCTCAGCGTGCACAACGGTATCGCCGACCCAACCGCGGGCGGGGATGTCCCGGTCCGGGTGCCGGTTCCCGGCCGCCTGTTGTTCCTGGGACTCTGTTGCCGGGAAAAAGGACTCTTTGACGCCCTCGAAGCCGTGGCGCTATTGAACCGGAACCAGGCGGTGGGTTCCTCCCCCGTCACCTATCATCTGGATATTGGTGGTGCTTTTCCGGATGAAGGCGTGCGAGCCGGGTTCGATCGGCGCGTGGCCCAACCGGACCTGGCCGGGGCCGTAACCTACCACGGTTTTGCCGGCCCGGCCGAGAAGGCCCGTTTGTTTGCCGCCGCCGAGGCCTTCGTTTTTCCCAGTTATTACGGGCCGGAAGCAATGCCCCTGGTGCTCCTGGAGGCCATGGCGTGGTCCGTGCCGATCGTCACCACCCGCTGGCGCGCGTTGCCCGAGTATCTGCCGCCCGGCTATCCGGGAATCGTGCCGATTCAGCGTCCGGATGCCGTTGCCGAAGCGGTTCGCAAAATGATCGCCTGGCAACCAGGCGCGGAATTGCGCCGTCATTTTTTGCGTGAATACACCCTGGAGCGTCACCTGGAAAATCTCGCGACCGCCCTCCGCAGCGTCCTGAACGACCCCGACGCACCCGCGCCCCACCGTTGATCCGTTCCCTTCCGTGCGGCCCCCGCAACGGTACGTCACGGTTTCTGTCTGCCAGGCCCGCGGCCTCAGGCCTTGGGCAGATCCACCGCCGCGAGCGCCGGCACCTGCTTCCGGGTGGTGACCACCTCGTCGACCAGGCCAAAGGCTTTCGCGTCCGCGGCGGACATGAAGTTGTCACGATCACAGGCCTTCTCCACGACCTCGTAGGGCTGTCCGGTGTGGGTACTCAGAATGGTGTTCAGCCGCTCCTTGAGCTTGAGCATGTATTTCACCCGGATCTCCACGTCGCTCGCTTGTCCCTCGGCGCCGCCCAGGACCTGGTGAATCATGATGTTGGCGTTGGGCAGCGCGAAACGTTTGCCCTTCGTGCCGCCCGCCAGCAGGACCGCTCCCATGCTGGCTGCCTGACCGATGCAGTAGGTGTTCACGTCGCAACTCAACCACTGCATGGTGTCGTAAATGGCCAGACCCGCCGTGACGCTGCCGCCGGGAGAATTGATATAGAAGTGAATGTCCTTCTTCGGATCGGTCATCTGCAGAAACAAAAACTGGGCGACCAGAACGTTCGCCACCATGTCGTCCACGGGCGTCCCAAGAAAGACAATGCGATCCACCAGCAGCCGGCTGTAAAGGTCGTAACCCTTTTCGCCCCGGCTGGTTTGTTCGATGACGTACGGTATCGAGAAATTCTTCATCATAGGTCGACCCTAGACCGGTGGCGCCCAGCAGCAAGGCGGTTTGCCCGGCCGCTCTGGCCGCGTTCAAGCTCAAACTCAGGTGTCCGCCAACGGCGCGGCCTCGACCGGGCGAACCCGGCCCGTGCTGGCCCGGATGACGATCTCCGCCGGAATCCGGAGGGTTTCCGCCGGTTCTCCCCGGATCAGACGCAGCAGTTGATTGAGGGCAACCTCACCCAGGCGGAATTTGGGTTGTCGGACCGTGGTCAGGGGCACTCGGAAAAACTCGCTGACCAAAACATTTCCGAAGCCCGCCACCGAAAGATCACCGGGGATCTGCACGCCCTGATTCAACAGGGTGTTCGCGGCGCCGATCGCGACCATGTCATTGACCGCCTGGAGGGCCGTGGCATCCGAGCGTTCGCCGATGAATTGGAGCGCCGTCTTCGCCCCTTCATCCACGGTGGTCCCGGAATTGAAAATCAGCCGGTCATCCGGCGCCACGCCGGCATCCCGCAGGGCTTTTTGGTACCCCGCCAGTCGCTCGGCGGCCCACGGCGCCGATTGCGGTCCGGCCAGAAAGGCAATGCGCCGATGCCCCAGTTCCAGCAGGTGACGCGTGATGCTCAGGCTCGCCGCGAGATCCTCCGCCTCCACACTGATGAATTCGGAACAGAAGGGGGAACGCTGTCCTAGAATCACGGTCGGGACACCGCGGCCGCGAAGCTCGTTGTACACCGGCACCGAGGGAGTCAGGCGGGGAACTGGCGCGATCAAAAGCCCGTCCACCCGCCGCGCCAGCAGCCGTCGCAGGCAGCGCTCCTCCCGCTCCACCGATCCGAGCGTGTGGGTCAGGATCAAATCGTAGCCGCGCTCGTGCACATGCTGTTCCACCGCGCTTAAAACCCGCGCATAGATCGGATCGGTTACCGCTGGAATCATCAGCCCGATGAGGCGCGTCGTCTTGTTGCGCAGTCCGCTGGCCGCTGAATGGGGAACGTAGCCGGCCTCGATCGCGAGACGCTGAATCCGCTGGCGGGTCGCGGGCGAAATATCGGCCTTGTCGCGCAAGGCCTTCGAAACCGTCATTGTCGACACCCCCGCCTTCTTCGCAATGTCCTTCAATCGAACCACCCTCCCAAGAAAGGGCATCGCCGCCAAAGTACAAGACGGACTCTGCGTCCACCCACCCACCGGAATCAATTTCCATGAATTCCCGAATTGGATTCCGTGAAAAGCAAGAATCGCGTTCCGGCGAATGATCCACTAGGCTGGGTGTTTGAAAGTGTTATCATGCATTTTGATGATTTGAAATTGGCGGACGTGGTCCGACGCGCGGTCCATGCCGAAGGGTACGAAATTCCGACCCCCATCCAGCAGAAGGCGATTCCCCATGTTCTGGCCGGCCAGGATCTGCTGGGCTGCGCCCAGACCGGCACCGGCAAGACGGCCGCCTTTGCGCTGCCGATTCTGAGTCGCCTGAGCGTCGCACCCCCCAGTGCACCCGGATCGATTCGTCCCATTCGCGTGCTCGTGCTCACGCCCACCCGGGAATTGGCCGTGCAGATCGCCGAGTCCTTCACCACCTATGGCCAGTTTACCGACCTGCGGTCCGGTCTGATCTTTGGTGGTGTCAGCCAGTCCGGCCAGGAACGCATGCTCCGGACGGGCGTGGACATCGTCGTTGCCACCCCGGGACGATTGCTGGACCTGATGAACCGGCGTCTGGTGAATCTCAGCATGGTCGAGGTTTTTGTGCTGGATGAGGCGGACCGAATGCTCGACATGGGCTTCATCGCGGATATCCGCAAAGTCATCGCGCGACTGCCCCCGCGACGGCAGAACCTGATGTTCTCCGCCACCATGCCACCCGAGATCAAGCACCTGGCCGAAGGTATCCTGCGCCAGCCGGTGTTTGTCGCGGTGACCCCGGTGGCCTCCACCGCGGAGCGGGTGGAACAAACCGTGTATTTCCTGGAAAAACGTGCAAAGCCCTCGCTGCTGTTGCATCTGCTCGACACGGATCGGAGCATCAATCGAGTCTTGATTTTCACCCGCACCAAACATGGCGCGGACCGCCTGACCCGGGGACTCAACAAGCACGGCATCCAGGCCGAGGCGATTCACGGCAACAAGAGTCAGAATCAGCGGCAACGGGCGCTGGACACGTTCAAGCAGGGTCAAAACCGCGTGCTCGTGGCCACGGATATCGCGGCGCGCGGTCTGGACATCGAACTGGTGTCCCACGTGATCAATTACGAGTTGCCCAATATTCCGGAGAGTTACGTCCACCGCATTGGCCGGACCGCCCGCGCCGGCGAGAGCGGCATCGCCATCAGTTTCTGCGACGCCGAAGAACGCGAGTTTCTGCGGGACATCGAACGTCTGATCGGAAGAAAAATCCCGGTGTCCATCAGCCCGGTGGCGGCCAGCGCGGAGGATAAATTCTCGGGCCAGGAACGCGATTCCGATCGGCGGGCCTCGTCGGGTGGTGGGCGCGGACGACCGGGCACCCAGCCGGTCCGGCACGCCCCGCACGCGCCCCGCGGGCCGGCTCGCTCCGAGTCACGCTCCGGAGCCGATACCCAACGATATGGGGCACCGGCCCGGCCCGGCACCCGACCGATGGTCGCCGAGGAATCGAATCGCCGTCCAACATCCGCACCCGCATCGGCCCCGGCAACGCATCGGGAGTCGACGACCCCGCCCCGCCCGCCCGCCCGGCGTCCGGCGGACTCGAGAAATTATCGCGCCCCGGGACCCGCCGCTGCCCCGCAACGGCCCTCCGGTGGCGACTATCGGAATTCCTCCGACACGCGCTCCCGCGGCTTCGCTTCGTCGGGGGGTCGCCGTGACGATTCTGCGGGCTACTCCCGCGGTGGCGGTGGTCGCGGCCCCAGCACCGTTCCGTCCCGCAGCGAGCATTCCCCAGTCGCCAGCCGGCCGGCGGACCCGCGGGATTCGTCCCGGCACTCCGGCAGAGGAAACCAAGGGCCAAGTCGTTCACCGCGTCCGACCAGCGCGCCATCCAACCGGGGCGAATCCCGGCGACGGTGGCCGTGAGGGTTCAACTGGGCAAAAGAAGACGACCCTTCCGCAATTAATGGCCGGCAGCCCCGGGCGAGCGGAGTCAGTATGGCGCCGTCATGCTCATTGAAGTTTCCGGAGACCTCTTACGCAGCCAGGCTCAAGCCATTGTTCATGGGGTTGCCCCTCATGATCATTTTGAAACGGGCCTGGCCCATAGCCTGCGGGAGTTGTGGCCCGCGATGTACAAGGATTTCCGGCACTATTGCCGTACCCAGAATCCCACGCCGGGCACCGCGTGGTTTTGGGGTGGTGCCGGAGGTTGCCGGATCATCACCCTCTTCACCCAGGAAGGGTCGACCGCCCATCACCATCAGGGACACCCAGGGAAGGCGACGCTCGAAAATGTCAATCATGCCTTGCGCGAGCTGCGCAAAATGGTCGACCGCGAAAAGCTGACGAGCCTGGCGTTGCCCCGACTGGCCACCGGCGTGGGCGGTCTGAAGTGGGAAGAGGTGCGACCCCTGATCGTCAAACATCTCGGGGATCTGACTGTCCCCGTTTACCTGTATTTTCAATACCACGCCGGCGTGGTCGCATTGGAAGCGCACACCGCCGTGGCGACAACGAAGTAATGCGGACCCAAGAGGCGCGCCGGATGCTTCCGGCCTGTTCCCGTCCGCCGCCGCTCAACGCCAACCCTCGGAAATCATGAGTTTCGCCAACATCTTCCACCCCTCGGATTTTTCGGCCGGTGACCACGGGGCTTTTGTCCACGCCCTTAAGATTGCCCTGGCAGCCAAGGGGGAATTGGAACTGCTTCACGTCGATGAACCGGGGAGCAATAGCAACTGGAGCGACTTTCCCCACGTTCGCGACACCCTGTCTCATTGGGGACATCTGGCCGCGACCGCCTCCCGGGAAGGCCTGATCGATCTGGGCCTCCAGGTCCGCAAGGCGACGACCCACGGAACCGAGATCGAAAAGATGATCGTCCAGTACATCGCCGAGGATGAGCCCGATCTGGTGGTTCTGGCCACCCACCAGCGGAGCGGTCCGTCGCGATGGCTGCATCAGATCGTCGCGGAGCCGGTGGCCCGTCAGGCCCGGGTCAAGACGCTTTTTGTACCCCGCCGCGTCACCGGCTTTGTTTCTCCAGAAACCGGCCGGGTCCATTTGGATAACATCCTCATTCCCGTGGATCAGC
>JAYTHD010000006.1:0-17796 GCA_043732975.1 Verrucomicrobiota bacterium | reverse complement strand
TCGTCACTTTGAGAGGCACACGCGCCCTCGCTCGTAAGAAATTGCGGGCTCAAATGAAATCAAAAAGTTAGTGGCATTGGGCAGGATGCCAGCGCTCCGACAACGGCCGGGGACCGTCCGCCGGTCAGTGGCTGAGTTGCCGGGCGGCCGCGGTGCGGAGTCGGCCGTCAGGAGCACTGACCAATTCGCTGAGCAGCGAATCCGCCGGCCGGCCATACGCTTGGTAGAGCCAGAGGGCTTCCAGTTTTGCCCGCGGCTGCGTTTGCTCTGCCAGCCAGGGTTTGATCTCCGGGAGCACCTTGGACTCGCCGCGTTGGCGCAGCACCACCCGGGACTGTTCCTGTTCCCAGCCGTTCGCACTCAGGGTCAGGCTTAGCAATTCCCGCGTCGACTTTTGGGTCAGATCGGGTGCGCGTACCGGGCCGCTTCGCGTCCCCTTGCCGGTGATGCGCCAAATGCGTCCATGCTCCTTGTCCCGACGCGGATCGCGGAAATCCACCTCGCCGTGCTGGATGATCGGGTTGCTCCAATCAGCAACGTACAGGGCGCCATCGGGTCCGAGGCGGACGTCGATCGGCCGGAAGGTGGCGTTGGTCGAGCGCGCCAGATCGGCGAGTTCCTTGGTTTGAAAGGTCGAGCCGAGTTCGTTGATCGAAAAATGCACAAGCCGATGGGCGCGGAAATCGCAGGTGACGGCCGTTCCCTCCCAATCCGCCGGAAAGGCCGGGGAATGGATCAGTTCCAGACTGGCAAATTTCGGATAGTTTCCCGGGCTGATGGAATCGGCCTCGCGGCGCATGTCGGCGTAGGTGAAGTAGGTGGCGCCCTCCATGGCGTGGTAGAGGCCCTTGCCGCCCGCGCCGTCGGTGAAAAAGGAGTTCCCGTATTGATCCCAATGATGTCCCCAGGGATTACAACCGCCCTTGGTGAAGATCTCCAGATCGAAGGTGTCGGGATCAAAACGCCAGATGCCCGCACTGTTCAGGCGTCGCACCCCGTGCGGTGTCTCGATGTGGGTGTGGGTATAAATCGACTGATTGAAATAGAGATGTCCATCGTAGCCCCAGCGGAGCGTGTGCAGGTTGTGATGGGTGTCCTCCGTGCCGAAGGACGAGAGCACGATGGTCTTTTCGTCGGCTTTGCCATCCCCATCGCGATCGGCGAAGTGCAGCAACTGGTGGGAGGCGGCGACGTAGCAGCCGCCCCGGCCGTCCGGGACCACGCCGGTCGGCACCACCAAGCCGTCGGCAAAGACCGTGTGCTTGTCGGCCTTGCCGTCGCCGTCCGTGTCTTCAAGCACGATCACCGTGTCGTAAGCCGGCTGTCCGGGCTGGATCATCGGATAAAGTTCGGACGACGCGATCCAGAGCCGGCCCCGGGGATCCCAGTTCATCTGGATGGGTTTGTGGAGCAACGGATTTTCGGCCCACAAGGTGATTTCCAAATCCGGGCCGACCTCAAAAGTGGGAACGGCTTGCGGGACCCGCGGCGCCGGCGTGGGCCGCTGCCACGAGACCAGGTGTTCCCGGACGGCCTGGAGGGCGGCGGGATCTGGATGATTCGGATTGCGAAGACCGGCGATCTTCGCGTCCCACTCGGCCACCAGGGGATCGAAGCGCGGGATCTCCACCGCGTTCCGGCCTTGCTCATGCTTGCGGAAGCCGAAGAGATAGGTGGAGTTGGCGGGGCGCCAGCGATGGAAAAAGAGTTCGTTCTTGTAGCGAATCGCCGACAGCAGGGGCGACGCGGCCGCATCGCCATCGGAGAATTGCGGTGGGGCGAGATTCAATTCGCGGGCGATCCGATTGGCCAACCGTGCCTCGCCCCGGGCGTTGGGAGCCAGGCCGTCGACCGTGTCCGTGCGGGCGTCGGTTCCGCTCAGGACCGGGTGCGCCGAAAGCAGCGAGACAAAGGTCGCGTGGCGTTCCGTGGCCACCTGGCGCAACGCCGCGTCGGTGGCACGAAAGGCTGCATCCTCCGGCCGGGCATTGACGGCGCCCGGGGCATCCGCCGGAGCGTTGCGCTCGCGCAAGGCCGGTCCGACGATGACGAACCGAACCGGACCGCCGCTGACTTCGACCACGGCGTCCATCAGGCGCGACAAATCCTGGGTGAATTTCGTGGTGGCTGCCGCGGCGGCTTCGGACGGGAGCGCCGCGAGTTCCAGAGCGGCCGTGGTGCCGTAACTGAGGAAGGCCACGGTGGGTTTGACCAGGCCAACCTGTCCGCGCACCAATTTCAGCCATTCAGTGTCGGGCTTGTTCCAGTCAAAGCTGGCCCGGGCCCGGCCCATCGGGGTGTCTCCCGCCCAGGAAAGATTGCGGAAGGTGATGGTGCGGTCGGCCGCGGCGGTGGTGAGGTTTTGTTCGAGAAAACCATAATCTCCCTCCCGCTCGAAAAAGGTGTCGCCGAGGAAAACCACGCGATCTCCGTCCTTCAGCTCAAATTTGCCGGTCGGCGATTGTGCGGCCACGGGCAGGAGCAGCGTCGCGAGGACTCCGCCCTTCCAGGCTGCGGCGCACCATCGACCAGAACCCGTCGAGAGAAATTGCATGGGGAGATTTTGACGGCTTTTGGCGAATGTGGAAATAGCAAAGTGGCTGAGAATGCGACCGTCGCGGCGGCGCCGGACAATCAGCGCCACCGGGGTCCTTCAGGCCGAGGCGCTGGTATACCGGCTGAGCGACCACCGCCAGATCAATTCGCTGGCGACGAAGGAGGCCGCGGAGATCCCGAGCAGCGCCAGAAGGGAACCCATGGACGTCAGTGTTCCGGCCAGAACCCGGGCAGGCACATTCGCCACCAGCAGCATGGGGAGCACCCAGGTAAAGACCGCACGGTAGACGCCATGGGGGAAAGCCTCGGCGGGAAGCCGGGCCAGATTGAAGAGGTTGTAGTATCCCCAAAGAATGCCCTGAGCGCGCACGGTGAAGAAGGCGACGCAAGCCAGCATGAAGGTCAGGGAATAATGGATCAGCAGACTTGCCGCGCAGACGATGCCAAAGCCCAACCATTGGGCAACGGTCGGCCAATGGCCCAACTTGGCCAGCGCCCCGCCGACCACCACCAGGCCAAAAATCGCATTCGCCACATTGCCGATTTCGAACTTCTTGACGGAAACGAGAAAGCGCGGGTTCAGCGGTTGCACCAGCAGCAGGTCGAGCGTGCCACGACGGATCAATTCCGAAAGGTTGGAGAGGTTGGAGACAAAGAGGACGTGAAACAGTTGCTGGACGAACTGGTTGCAACCGATCAGGAGCACCACTTCCCATCGACTCCAACCGGCGATGCTGTCGGTCTGCCCAAACAACACCGCCATGAACGCCAGTTGCAGCCCAAACCACAGGCACTCCACCACGATCCAGAGCAGGAAATTCGCCTTGAATTGCATCTCGTGAATCACGGAATACCGCATCAGAGCGCGGTAGATGCTGGCGTAGCGTCGCAGGGTTTTCATGCTTTCAGCCACCCACCGCCGAATATTTGCGAATGCCGAGCGCAAAAACCCGGCGTGCCGTGAAGTAGCCCACGAGGACCCAGCCCGCCTGAATGGCCAGGCCCTGCCAGACGGCACTCCCGGAAATACGGCCCAGATAAACGCCCACGGGAAAGTAGGCGAGGTAGGGATAGGGCGTCCAAAGGATGGCTTGCTGCAGCCAGGCCGGCAGGAGATCGAGCGGAAACAGGTGGCCGCTGGCGATGTATTCCAGGGCGAATTGAGTGAAGATGAACGTGCTGATATCCAACACCCAAAACGCAATTAGCGCCACGGTGTAGGCGATGAAGAATTGCAGGCAGCCGGCCAGCACGGTCGAAAGAATACTTAGGATCAGGGCACCGGAACTCGCCGGGCCAGCCACCAGATTCCACTGAAACGCTAGGAAAATCGCGACCGGCAAAAGGGCGCACGTCGTATAGGTCACGCGACCGGCGGCATAGAGGCTGAGTCGATAATAAAGGTAGTCGATCGGCTTGAGCAGAAACTGACTGATTTGTCCGTCCTTGATGTCCGCCGCGATCTGCCAGTCATCCTCCGCCACGGCCGTGAAGGCGTCGACCATGGTCAGGATCAAATAATAACTGATTATCTGGGCCAGGGTATAGCCATGGACGGTGTCGCCCGGATCCTTGCTGGCATAAATGGCGCGCCAGAGGTAAAGGGTTCCCGACAGGGGAATCAGGCCAAACGCCGCACGAAACAGGAAATTGGCCCGATAGACGAGCGTGTTTTGCAGTCCAATGCCGACGACGTGCAGGTATTTGCCCATGACATTACTGGCGGTTCAGGACGAGTGGAACGCGCCAGGACGACGCCGATTCACCGAATGGGCGGTGCTCACTGGGCCGTCCATCCGCCATCGACGAGCAGGGAGGTGCCGGTGATGAAGCTGGCGGCGGAAGAGGCGAGAAAAATCGCGGCCCCCTCGATCTCCGGCAATTCACCCCACCGACCCATGGGAATCTTGGCGACAAAGGCCGCATACTTGGCCGGGTCTTCGAGCAACGGCTTGTTCATTTCGGTGGCGAAGGGGCCCGGACAAATCGCGTTCACGGTGACCCCCGTGGTCGCCAGTTCCAGCGCCTGGGTTTTGGTCAGCAGAATGAGCCCCCCCTTGCTGGCGGTGTACGGCGGGCGACCGGCGAGACCGACGTGCCCGAGGATGCTCGATAGGTGAATGATCCGTCCCCAACCGCGGTCCCGCATCTGCGGAATCACGGCCTTTGAACAGAGGAATGGCCCGGTCAGATTGACGTCGATGACGCTCTGCCAATCGGTGAGGGACATCTCGGTGGTGGGTTGCCGCACATTGATGCCGGCATTGTTGATCAGGATGTCGATGTGACCGAGCAACTGCGTGGCGCGATCGACGACCGAGGCGATTTCGGATTCCGAGGTGACGTTGCCGCCGAGTCCGAGGGTCCGGACGCCGTACTCGCGGTTGAGGTCTGCCGCGACGGCTTCGGCCTCCGCCAAGTGGCGCGAATTGATGACAATGTCCGCCCCCACGCTGGCCAGCGCCTGGGCCATCTGCCGTCCCAGCCCCTTGGTGCCGCCCGTGATCCAGGCGACCTTGCCGTCCAGCTTGAACATCTCCAGCCCGCGGCCAATCGATCGATTCATCATCGCAACTTGGGACAGTTCCGGAGTCCCCCCCAATTAAAATCCGCGACCGTTGGGCGGGAATCGAACCGGCGATCCAAATTAGGTGACAGGTTCACAGATGCCTGTCGCCAGTACAAATAAGGCTCTTCGTGGGGGGCTGCTAATTCAAAACCAGCCAAAAGATAGTGCCAGGCTCAAAGTGACCAACAGTGGCCGTCCGGAGGCCGGTTCAAGGCGAACACCTTCCCGTACTGGAATTCTGCGGGTGCCGAGTCAGACGACGGGCGGGGAACGTCAGGCCAATTCACCGGGAGCGACGGAGGAGACGCTGGCACGCGTCTCCACCCAGCGGGCGAAAAGCCAGAGCAGGTCGCTCAAGCGATTGAGGAAAATGAGAATCTCGGGATTCGCGGGCTCGCCGGCCGCCTCCAGGGCGAAAACGCGGCGCTCCGCCCGTCGGCCTACGGTGCGGGCGACGTCGAGGGCGGCCGACAGCGGGGTGCCCCCGGGGGTGGCCCAGCCTTGGAAGGAGACCTTTTGCGATTCGATCTCCGCCACCAGGCGATCCAGGGTGCCGGTCATCACGGGCGTGACCAGTTGGTAGCCATCCCGGGCGTACCGTTCGCGGTCGACAGGGCTGGTGGCGAGTTCGCCCATCAAAATGACCAGATCCTTCTGGATGACCAGCAGTTGCGTGCTGAGCCAGGGCTCCGTTGATTGTGCCCGGGCGACGCCGATGGCGGCATTCAACTCGTCCACGGTCCCGTAGGCTTCGACCCGCGGGTGCGACTTGGCGACCCGACGGTTGTACATCAATCCCGTGGTGCCCTTGTCTCCGGTGCGCGTGGCGATACTCATGCGGTCAAATTCGGGGGAACGGAGAATCAACCGTCGCGGTGACGGGCGTGGAAGTCATACCAGCCCACGGGTTCGCGCAGCGTCAAGCGACGCCAGATCCGGTGGACACGTCGCAGCCAACTGCGGCCGAATCTGCCGGAATCCCCAAAAACCCTTTGTTCCTGGACCAAAATGCGGGAACGCCGATAGGCTTCTTCGATTGACATCCATTCTCCCGGCGCTTCCTCACCGAAGGGACCGCTCATTTCGGCGTCAAAGCGCTGGTCGACGAATCGTCCCTCCCGCGGCGGACTGGGGCAGCGCCGACGGTGGTTGATGATCTGGTTGACGATCTTGATCCGGTCGTAACCGAGACGCTGCAAATCATCCAATTGACTAAGTGCCTCCTTGTCCGATTCCACCGCCGCCTCCACCGACAGGAAACGCGGCCGGGCCTCAAACTGCGCGAAGGCCTCCAGGCAGAGGTTGTCGCAGCCCTCGATGTCGATCTTGGCGTAATAGGGAATCCCGGTTTCCTGAAGCACGCGCTCGAAGCGCAGTCCGGTCACTTCGATCGTCTCGTTGGTGGTCCCCAGGCGCTCGTTGCGGGCGGCGTGTTTTACGGAAAGGGTGCCCCAGTCCGACTTTTCGCGATTCCGAAAAAACGTGGCCGGACCGTCCTTTTCGCAAATGGCGACATTGAGGATTCGCAATTGCCCGGCGCGGATGGCTGGCGCCAGACGCTCGGACGCGGCGCGGGCCAGTTCCGGATTCGCTTCGACGGCCGCCACCCGATAGCCCTTGGCGAGGTAGAAGTCCGTGTCTTTGGCGACATGCATGCCGACATCCAGAATGAGGTCATCTTGACGCCGCTTGGGCGGAGGATTGGCCATCTTCAGAGCGGGCTGATTCCGGTGGAAAACCGGTCGCGGACGACGGATTTCCGGTTTCGAAAAATGTACATGCGCCCACAGGTTCCGGGGATTTGTGAGAGTGTCAAGGCGATGCCATTCCGCCGGCGTTCGGTGATCGGGCGGGTGAACTTCAGACTTCCCAAGCGGCCACCGGGGTGTGATTATCCGGCATGATTTCCCAGGGTTCACGGCGTGCGGTGGCATTTACCTTGATCGAACTTCTCGTCGTGATTGCGATCATTGCCATCCTGGCGGGAATGCTGCTGCCGGCGCTGGCCCGCACCCGGGAGAAAGGTCGATCCATTGCCTGCCTCAACAACCTGCATCAACTGGGTTTGGCGAATGTCTTTTATGCCGGGGACAACCGCGGGTATTTCCCCGCCCGTACCAGTGCCGACCGCTGGCCCACGCAGCTCCGTCAATATTACCAGGCCCTGGCCATCCTGCGTTGCCCCAACGACACCCGCAGGCCACCGGCGCGGCAGGCGACTGATCCGAAATTCCCCTCGGATGACGCCCTCCGAAGCTATATCATCAATGGCTGGAATGATTACTTCAAGGTCAGCCTGAATATCAGCGATCTGGGAGCGGTGGAAGGCCGATCCATCCCCGAATCCGCACTGCGCGAGCCGACGCTGACCATTGTCTTCGGAGAGGTGCGCACCAATGACGCGGCCGCGTCCAATTACTACATGGATTTTCTGGAAGGGAATGACCAGGACGTCATCTGGCGGAACCGGCATGGGGGCGGCACGCTCGTCAACAAGACCGGCGGATCGAACTATACCTTCGCCGACGGGCACGCCGAGTTTCTCAAGCATCGGGGCGTGCTTTACCCGCTGAATCTATGGGCGGTCACCGATTCTTTTCGGACCAACCGCGCCTTGGCGAATTGACGGGTGCCACCGTTTGAAGCAGGCAGGCGGATGTGGTTGACCGGTGGTGTCCGCCGCTTCAATTCGGGACCGGCATGAATGGCAGGACGTTTTTTGTTCCGGTGGTTGAAGGGGGGTGCCGACTCTCCCGGGGGCTTTTGCTTGCGCTTGCGCTGCTCATCACCGCGACTGGTGTTATGGCGCAACCTTCCCTGGATGCCCGCAATTGGATCGAGGCGGCCAATCTTGCCCCCGATTTCCGTGTGGCCTCATCGCGGGAGGCATTTGAAAAGCAACGGGCGGAAACGCGGGCGACTCTTTGGTCCCTTTTGGGCAAGTTGCCGCCCCGGCCGGCAGTTCCCGTGGTCCGGACCCGGGAGCGGGAAGATCGCGGGTCGCATTGGGTGGAGCGTTTCGAATTCGACAACGGTGCGGGAGCCACGGTTCCAGGCGTTTTGCTGGTGCCCAAGGTGCTGCGGGGAAAAGCGCCGGCGATCCTCTGGAATCACTGGCATGGGGGACAATATGATCGCGGCAAGAGCGAGCTGTTCCAGACCAATCACACGCCGGAGTTACCGGGGGAAACGCTGGTCGGGCGCGGCTATGTGGTGCTGGCGATCGACGCGTATTGTTTTGGTGAGCGCAACGGTCGCGGCCCCGGTGGTCCGGCGGAGTTGGGAGGCGCGGGCGAATTGACCGCGGCCAAATTCCAGTTGTGGGCCGGCCGGACGCTCTGGGGAATGATCGTCCGGGATGACCTGATGGCGCTGGATTATCTCTGCTCGCGTCCGGAGGTCGACCCCCAACGAATCGGGGTGACCGGCATCAGCATGGGAGCGACCCGGACGTGGTGGCTGATGGCTTTGGATGATCGTCCGCGGGCGGCGGTGGCGGTTTGTTGCCTGACCCGCTACCGGGATCTCCTGGAGGCGGAGATGCTGAAGGCTCATGGAATCTATTATTTCGTGCCGGGAATGTTGTCACATTTCGACACCGAGGCGGTGATTGCCTCCATTGCGCCCCGGCCATTTCTTTCACTGGCGGGCGCGGAGGACACCGGATCGCCGCCGGTGGGCATCCGGAAAATCGAGGAATCGGCGCGGCCGGCCTGGCAGCTTTATGACCGGGCGAACGCTTTTCGCAGCGTCATTTATCCGCAGGTGGGGCATGTCTATACCCCGGAAATGTGGCGGGAAATGCTGCGGTGGTTTGCGGATAGGCTCCGTTGACCTCTGCTGGCTCCGCGCGGACGGAAGAGGTTGAGCGGCCGAAAGTAAACTCGTGCAAGTTTCCGGTCCCCGCTTGCCAAGCCGGGGGAACGCCGCGCACGGTAGGGTTGTGAAGCGTTCTCAAGTTTTGTGCGTGATGATCGGATACGGCCTGCTGGCCGGAATGACTGGCTGCGAGACCGGGACCACGAATCTGACGCCGCGGGCGGTGCCGCCGCAGGTGGACAGTATTTATCCCTTCGAGGTGCAGTGGGAATCTCCGCGACGCGGATCGACGGCGGCGAAGGCCGATGCGATGGTTATGGTGGATGCCAAGCTCTACCCCATGTCCCGCGTTCCGGGGACGGTGAATCGGTGGGAAGCCGCCGTACCGCTGCCTCCGGGAATGAGCTACGTGCCGTACAAGTACAAGTTCGATTATTGGTATCCGGGGCTGGGACGCGTCGTGATCACGAACAGTCAGTGGTCGCCGGAGTATCGCCTCGTGGTGCCGCGAGCCAAGTGAAGCGCGGATTTGGCGATCACCGGAGGTGGAGGGCGTGTCCAGGTCCCGCGACGACGCTGTGTTCGCCGGGCGGATGATCTTTTTGGGCCACCGGCCTTTCGTCTTTCGGGCGGTGCCACTCCGCGGGAGGCGGGCGGGGCGGATGTTACGCAATGTGATTGCCATTATTTTTAATCCCAGTGCCCGGGGAGACAAGGCCACGGCCTTCCGGGCGCGTTTGACGATTGCGGTGCGGGCGGCCCAGGCGACGGGTCGGAAGGTGGTGCTGAGGCCCACCCGCTGCGCCGGCGACGCCATCCATCAAACCCGCGAAGCGGTATCGCTGGGATATACCACCGTCGTCGCGGCGGGCGGTGATGGAACTGTGAACGAGGTCGTGAACGGGTTGGCGCAGGACGCCGGTGTATTGGAGCGTGTTCGCTTGGGCGTCCTGCCGCTGGGCACGATCAACGTGTTTGCGAAGGAGATGGGAGTGCCCGCGGGTTTTGATGCGGCCTGGCAGCTGTTGCTGGGAGCGGCCGAACGTCAGATTGATCTCGGGGTCGCCGATTTTATGGACGACGCCAGCGCGGGGCCGACGCGTCGTTGGTTCGTGCAGATGGGGGGTGCCGGGCTGGATTCCCTGGCCTTGGGCCGGGTGAGTTGGGCGTTGAAGAAGAAGATTGGGCCACTGGCCTACGTTTGGGCGGGACTCCAAACGTTGATGTCGACCCTGCCCATGGTGGAGGCGGAAGTGGACGGCCGGCGGGTTCAGGGCCAGCTCGTCGCGGTTGGCAATGGCCGGTTTTACGGCGGGCGTTGGGCGGTTTTTCCCTCCGCTCAAATGGACGATGGGCGGTTGGATCTCGCCGTCGTCGAGCGGGTGACACCCTGGAAATTCTCCCGGCAATTTGCTTCCCTGGTTCGCGGACAATTCCAACACGCGAGGGGCCTGGTCCATTGGCAGGGGCGGGAGATCACCTTGCGTCCGGTGTCGCCGGCGGGCGCGGCCATTCCCTTCCATTTGGAGGGCGACAACATGGGGTCGTTGCCGGTGCGGTTCTTAGTGGATCCACGACGACTTCGGGTGGTGGCACCGGCGAAGTGAGCGTTCGCCGAGCGGTGCGTCGACCAATGTGCGGACGGTACACGGGGTGCCAGCCGTGTCAGATTCCGGCGCCGCAAAGTGGCCGTCAGCGCTTGAGGGTAAGCACCGCGGTGATTTTGAAAATCTGCCAACGGCCTTCCGTGTTTTTTCGCAACTGCACTTCGAATTCCTGGGCGGAGAATTCCAGACCGGTGCGATCCGTCGTGGCGCTGGCGGTGAAGGCGGCCCGGGCGGTGCGGTGGTCGGCCTCCATGCTTCCCGCGGCCACATCGTGGAGGGTCACCTCGCAGAATTTGAATTGGGTGAAAATCACCTGCGCGGCGTGCTGGAGTTCGTCGCGCCCGGAGAGCGGGATCGCGGCCGGGACGATCTGTTCGATGTTGATGGTGATATCGTCGGTGAAGTGGGACCCCAGCGCGTTGAACTTGGCTGTCTTCGCGATGTTCCCGGTTCCCCGGGGGAAACTCGCGTCGGCCAGCAGGTGGGTAATCGTTCGGCGAATGCGGGCCTCTTCGGAAAGAAAAGTGCGCTGCAACCACCAAGCCGCGAACCCGCCGACGATCCCCAGCAGCAGGTAGGGAAGTATCCGTTTCATCAGCTGGAAGTGCCGGGCCGGGATCCTGCCCTCGCCGGGAGCGCCCGCCACGGGCGGATCATTTTATGATTCGCCCCAGGATCCGCTCCCGTTTCGCGCGCCCGAATTCGTGATCCTTCATCGGCATTTCCCGGTTGTCGCCGATGACCAGATACTCGTTGGCTTCCAGGCGGATTTCCGGATAAATCCACGGGGCCTTTGGCCGTTTGACGTACGGTTCGTCCAGTTCGTCGCCGTCGACAAAAACGTGCCCCGCCAGGATGCTGATTTTTTCCCCGGGCAGGCCGATGATCCGTTTGAGCAGGAGAACGTTTTCGCCGGTGGTCTTGACGGCCACGATGTCGCCCCGTTGCGGGTCGCCCAGCCGGTACGCCAGGAGATTCACCCAAAGCTTTTGTCCCTCCTTGTAGGTCGGTTCCATGCTGACCCGCTGCACGACGATATGGCGGATCGAGACCTGATAGAGAAAGAGGATGAACCCGACCGTCAGCAGCAATCGGAGGATCGTGTGCGCCGGATTGCGGCCGATCAGGGCGACCTGCCACCAGGGCGGGCGGGGGGAGTCTTCGACGTCGTGGCTACTTTGCATGGTGCGCGGTTAACGAGGCGAGCATGAACTCTGGACTCCGGTTCGGAAAGGCCAATCAAATTCCTGGCAGCTACTTCGGCTCCTTGTCCGGCCATTTGTCGCCATCGATTTCGGCCAGGTATTTCCGGGCGAGCCAGTTGTCCCACATATTCCACGAGAGGGAATCATTGAGGATCACGCGTGCTTTCCGGGGGCGTCCCTGCAGCAGCAGGCTCCAGGCGTAGTGGTTGGCGATTTCCACCTGATTTGGCCCCAGATCGACCGCCTTTTCCACATTGCGCTGGAACTTTTCCGGATTGCCCAGCCAGCGCCACATCAGTCCCAATTTCAGCCGGGCGAAGGGGTCATGGGCATCCAGTTGGCAGGCACGTTCCAGCCAGAGCACCGCGTTGGTGCCCTGTTGTCGCCATTCGTCCCCGCCGGTGAAGCTTAACCGGCGGTAGTTCTCGCCGATCTCGTAGGCGGTCCGCGGGTTGCCGGGCTCGAGGTTGGCGGCGGTGATGAGATTCGCGAACAGGGCCGGGGTGATTCGGGGGGTGGACTCGGCGCGTTGGAGCAGGGCGGCTTCGCGGGCCCGGTTCCAGGATTTGGGCACCAGCCAGGCCCCCACGACTCCCAGGGCCAGAAGTAAGGCAAAGGGAATCCCGGGGGGAACGGATACCCGAAACCGCTCGGTCGCATGCCGCAAACCGGCCGCACTGAGCGCCAGCAGGACCGTCGTCAGCAGCGCCACGGCGGGCGTGTGCAGGATGAAATCTCCGAAGCTATGGAGGGCCACTCCAAACAATCCGAGATGCACGCCCACAAACAGGGCGGTGCGATCACTGCCCTTCGTTCCCAATGGGCTGCCGCCGCGTTCGGCGTATTTCCGAACCCAGATGAAATTGACCACCAGGACCGACAGTCCGAGGACGGCCATGCCGGCGCCCACCAACCCGTAGTCGCACAGGAGATTCAGGTATTCGTTATGACACCACCCGGGATTGTGCTGCATGACCGGCGTGCGGTACTGGGGAAAATACACGCGGAACTGGGCGGGGCCGACACCCCAGACGCGGTGCGCCAGAAACTCGTGCCAGGCCGGTTGCCAGATGTACTGACGCAGTCCGGATTCGATGTTTCCCTCCAGGTTGACTCCGTCCAATCGGGCGCGGGCCTTGGAATTGGCCGAGATGAAAACAGCGGCGGCGATCACAAAGAGCCCGAGGGCGCCGATCGCCGGCAGGCGGAGGTGGGGTCGGCGGGCCATCAACCAGACGAGGAACATCACGGTCACCACGGCGGTGACGGCCCACCCACCACGCGACATCGAGACGCCCACGCCGACGAACAGGAGCCCGGCGGCTAACCCATGGCTGACCCTCAGCCAGGCTTCCTGTCGGCTGACAAACGCCTGGGCCAGGGCGAGCGGAATCAGCGGGACCAGAAAACCGGCAAAATGGTTGGGATTGACGAAGGTCGCCCCGGCGCGTTTGAAGTATCCCGGGGGTTGCTTCATCCAGAGAATCGAGTCGCTCTGATTGAGGCATTGGATCAGCGCATAGACCGACAGGATCGCGCCCAGACCTACCAGAACATGGACGACCCAGGATCCCTCCTCCCGGCCACTCATCAGATGCAGGGCGACGACAAAGACCAACGCATACAGGGTGAGTTGCATCAATTCGCCCAGTGCCAGATAGGGAACCGCTGACTGCGGTGTGCGCCACGCAGCATAGCCCAGGAACATGGCGATGACCGGAAGCAGGGGATGCAGGAAAAGGCGGGGCCGATCCGCCGCCCAAAGCCGCAGCACCCAGGCCAGGCCCGAGAGCAACACCAAGCCAATCACCCCGGTGAATTCACGCGGTGACTGTCCGCCAAAGAAGACCGCTGCGACGATGATCGACAGCAGGACCAAGGCCAGCCCCGCCCGTTGCAAGAATGTGTCGGTTGCTTTGCGACTCCACATAGCCCGTAAAGACCGGAGCCTATGCGGGTAACCGCAATGGAGCCAACCGCTTTCCGGGGGAATTATGCGCCCGGCGCCTTTCGCTGGCTCCGGCTATTCCGCCCAGCTCCAATCCCAAGGCCAGCCCGAGGACCACATCGGCCGGGCGTAGCTCCCGTTGGCCACCCGGGCCACCCGGGTTTGGTTTACCCACTCGGCGTGGCCGTCGCTGAAGGCTTCATTCAAGCCGGCGGGTGTGTTGGAAAAATCGGTTTGTCCCAGCACGGGCACCGGGCCTTTGCTGCCGTGATTCGAGGTCCACGACTTTTGGCCGGGAAAAACCAGTGTGTGATCTCCGGAAATGGGGCCGATCGGATCGGAAGCCTTGGCGGGCGAATTGGTTCCCTTGAAGCGCGCGTCGGGCGTCGGGCCGGAGCCGCGCAGGCCGGTCAGGATCATGTAATTGTCGATGTGCAGCAGCCCCTTTTCGTCGAACAGACGGGGTGGGTCGTTGCGGGAAGGGCAGCGCCACGTCGTGGGCAGGGATTTCTTCGCCTTGATATCCGCCTCAAATTCCGCCGCACTTTTCCGGATGCTGCCGCCGGCCATTCCATAGCCCAGAAGCGTGAGTCCCTGCTCCTTGCTCATCACGTAGAGGGCATCGAGTTTCCAGGCGGTCGTCTGGTCGGCGGTGGGAAAGATGTCACGGAAATCGTCCGCGTAGAGGTGAAAGGCGAGGGCCTGTTGCTTGAGGTTGGAGACGCAGTTGATCCGCTTGGCCTTCTCCTTTGCCCGGCCCAGGGCCGGCAACAGCAGCCCGGCAAGAATCGCGATGATCGCAATGACCACCAGCAGTTCGATCAGGGTGAACGCCCGGTTGACGATTTCCCGTGGAGGGAGACGGGCATGCCAGTTCCCAGGATGCCAGTCCTCGGATGGTGGAAGGAGATGTGTCATGGATTTCGTATTGAAAAAGGGCCTCGCCGTATACCGGCCCATGACACCGCTTTGGCCGCGGCCTGTCAATGGATTTGATCCGCGCGGGGTGTGAGCCCAAGGCTGAACCAAGGAGGTCGGGGCTTATTGCGGGGGACGGAAGTCGGCCGCCCAAGTCGGTGGGCTGATGGGTTTTGATCGTGACGATGTCGTCGTCCAGGGACCTGACCCACACCTGCTTGGAACGGTCGCGGCGAACAGAAATATCCTCGGCCACACATTTAAAACCGGCGGTCTCGCCCAACGGCGTCCAGTGGCTGGCGTGGTAGGCCGTGCCGCGAGAGTTGCTGGCACACCGAAGCCTGGGCGCGACTGGCCAGATGGGGCAGCAAAAGTAGATTTGCCATGCCCGGGTGAATTATCCGCCAAGGCCCGCGTTTGTTTTTTCGACTTAACATTGCCACCTCCCATGCCTGCTTCGCTTCGTTGAATCAACTCGGCGGCAACATTCTTTCAACGCACCGCGGCTGACGTTATTGGTGACAGTCCGACGCGTGTGCCGACGCGGTGCATGGCCGGGTGTTGCAAATTGAAGTCGTAGAAAGTTCGCCAGGCTCAACCCGGTTGGGAAGCCGGCTCGGCTGGCCGCTCGGGCGACTCCCGGCGGTGGGTAATGCCGCAGTCCAAGTCCGAGGCGGTGCCCGGGATGTTATTTTCAAAGACCAGTAAGCACTGGGCAAAGGCTTGCCCACACTTCCCGCCCATGCCTGGCCGGCAAAATCAAATTGAATCGGGCCGGGTCCGGGATACTCTGAGCCATTGCCCGATGAAAAACTCCCGAATCCGTCGCCCCCCCTTCCACCCAGGCGTTCGGCCTGCCGAGGTCGGTGCGGACCGCGGGACCGCCGGCCAGCCGGCTTCACCCGCGTCGGCCGTGGCCGGCTTTCTTCAACCTTGACCGTAATGTGGCGCCGCCGGCTGGGATTTTTCCATATTGCAGCCGCGGCCGGCTGCCTGCGGTTGGCGTGGATCGCAGGCGGGATCGCCGTGGGCGCCCGGGCCGAGGATTTTACCCTTTTTGAGCAAACGATCCGCCCCGTGCTCGTCGAACAGTGTTATGACTGCCACAGCGCCCAGGCCGGCACGGTGCAGGGTGGGCTGCGATTGGACACCCGCGAAGGCATCCGGCGCGGCGGTCTATCCGGACAACCGGCGGTCGTCCCCGGACAACCGGAAAAGAGCCGGCTGCTGGAGGCCATTCGGTACATAAATCACGAAGCACCCGTCCCGCCCAAAATCCGACTGAATGAACGGCAGGTCGCTGATTTCATCACCTGGATCCAACAAGGCGCCCCCGATCCGCGCGGCGATACGGCTGTCACCGCTCCCGGATCCGGGGCGCCCCACTGGGCGTTCCAAGCCGTGCGCCGCCCGGTCCTCCCCGCGGTCAAGGATCCGCACTGGGTCCGGAATTCCGTGGACGCATTTATCCTGGCGGCATTGGAGACAAAAGGCCTTTCGCCCGCACCGCCTGCCGACCGGCGCACCCTGCTGCGACGGGCGTCCTACGACCTCACCGGTCTGCCACCCACGCCGTCAGAAATTGAAGCCTTCGAGCACAACCAGTCCCCCGACGCCTTTGCCCAGGTGGTCGAGCGTCTGCTGGCGTCGCCCGCCTACGGCGAGCGTTGGGGTCGCCATTGGCTGGATGTCGTCCGTTACGCAGATGCCCGTGACCTGATCCAACTGCCCGTGGAAAGCGATTTCCGCGAAGCCTGGCGCTACCGCGACTGGGTGGTTGAGGCCCATAATCGCGACCTGCCGTATGCGGAATTCGTCCGGCAGCAGATTGCCGGCGACCTGCTCCAGCCCGGCGATCCCGAACTGCTGGACGCCGACGCCCTCGTCGCCACGGGCATGCTCGCCCTTGCCGACTTTGTCCCCGGTGACGTCGACAAGGAGCAGATGATTGCTGATTACGTGAATGATCAGATGGACGTCATGGGTCGGGCATTTCTCGGCCTGACCCTGGGCTGCGCCCGGTGTCACGATCACAAGTTCGATCCGGTGACCCTTCGCGATTACTACGCGATGGCCGGGATCTTTTTCAGTACGCGCCTGATTCCCAGCCCGGTCTTGGGGAACACCCCATTGGTCAAGGTGCCGCTCCTGCCCAAAGCGGAACTGACTCGCATCGAGGCCCGGAAGAAGCGCGTCGCCGAACTGGACGAACAGATCCGCAAGCTCCAGGCGGACGCGGAATTGGAATACCTATCGGCCCTGGAACGGCTCGCGACCGAAGAGACGGACCGTTACCTAATGGCGATCTGGAGATTCCAGCACCAATCGGCGACCTCGACTTCCCTGACGGTGGCTAACTTCGCGCGATCCGTGAAAGTGTCTCCCAGGATTCTCACCCAGTGGCTGGACTATTTTGGCCTGCGCGAGTATCCGCCGTGCGTTTCGCTGGCCAGCCATCAAGACGGTGTGGCCGGCCTGGTTCGCTGGACCAGCGGCACGAATTCATTTCCAGCGGCCCGCCTCAATACCCGAAGTGAATCCGTGGATCACTTGGGAGTTCAATATCCTCCCGGCAGTTTGGGCCTGGCACCCAGTAAGACCAACGGACTGGTCGTGAGCTGGACGAGCCCGTTGTTGGGAACCGTGCGATGGTCGGGCCGCCTCACGGCCGTCAAAACCACCGGCAGCCAGGGAATCACTGCTGCCCTGGACTTGCGCACGCCGGCCGGGCGCCATGAATTGGCTACGTTCACGGTCACCGATGGTTCGACCGTCGACCTGGAAAAGTCACCGGGCCGCATCAGCCCGGCAGTAGCTGTCCGTCCGGGGGATCGCCTGGAATTGGTGGTGAGCGCGTCCGGTGATTCGACGCCCACCGGATTGCTCGACTGGAGCCTTACCGAAGTGGATGGCCCCAGGAGCTGGAGTGCCGGTCGGGATCTTGCCCAGGTCCGGGAAATGGGAACTCCGACACCATCGCTTTCCGAGCTGGCCCACTTCACGGCCGCTTGGGAGATTCACGAAACCGGCGACGTGCACCGACGAGCCGGCGAGCCCGTCGACGTGAGTGACACGTGGGCCGCCTGGCGGCAATGCCTCACGGAGGCCGCCACCCGAAGCGCTGCTTCGATGAAGGCGCAACAGGTGGCCCGCGAAACCGAGGCGGCACTCGCC
>JAYTHD010000005.1:0-15078 GCA_043732975.1 Verrucomicrobiota bacterium | reverse complement strand
TCGTCACTTTGAGAGGCACACGCGCCCTCGCTCGTAAGAAATTGCGGGCTCAAATGAAATCAAAAAGTTAGTGGCATTGGGCAGGATGCCAGCGCTCCGGCCGCGCCAGCGCGACCTTCGCAGCGCGAATTTCGCCACCTCCCGGATCGCCGATCCGGCGATCCAGTCTTGATGCTTGATGAATCCCGGTTCTGCCGTTATGAAGCATCGGACGGAAGCTGTCCGCCTTGATCCACCCGGCGCCGGAGAGGACGGAGGCCCCGAGCCTTATGACTGGCCGAAATCCGGCATCTTACCAGCAGGAAGAACGTAACAGGGAGCCCGCCGCCACCTGGTATCTCCGGCATGCCCTGCGGGAACCGGGCAGCGCGGCGGTTGGGGGGAATCGAACGTTTTCCGCGGCGGATTGGGACCAGGTGGTATTGGTCGCGGAGCGTCATGCGGTCTCGCCGCTGCTGTATGCACGGGCACAGGCATCGTCGATGCCCATCGCTGTTCCGGACGCCGTGCGGGAAGCGTGGCGATTAAGCTTTCTGCAACACGCCGCCCGAAATGCGCTTTTATACGGAGAGTTACGAGAGATCCTGAATCGGTTCCAGGCGGCGGGCATTCCGTCGATCGTCCTCAAGGGCGGTTGCCTGGCGGCGACGGTTTATGCCCACATCGGTCATCGGCCGATGAATGACCTGGACCTGCTGGTGCCGCCCGGGCAGTTGGTGGCGGCGACGCAATTGGTCCGCCAAATGGGCTATTCTTTTCAGCGGAAGCCCGTGTTCACCGACGCCCTGCTGGCGTCGCCGGGATGGCAGTCGCGGATTCCCCATCATCACGAATCACGGCTGCACAAGCCCCCGGTGTCGGCGGTGGAATTGCATTGGAATCTGGCGGTGCCGCGGTCAGGAATGTGGGTGGATCTGGAAGGATTGTGGCGCCGATCGCAACCGGTGACGTTGGGGAATCTTTCCGCCCGTACTCTGTCTCCGGAGGATTTGCTGCTGCATCTCTGCCTGCATGCGACCCGGGGGCAACCGGATGCGCTGGCGTTTGGCCTCCGGCCTTTTTGCGATCTGGCCGCCCTGATCCGGACCCGGGCGGACGTGCTGGATTGGGCGACGCTCACGGCGCGGGCGCGGGAGTGGCGGGTGGCGCGCGGCGTGGGGGTGGCGTTGGCGCTGGCCAAGGAATTGTTGGGTGTGCCGGTGCCCGATGCCTGCCTGCGCGATCTGGGTGTCGCCGCGTTTGATGCCGGGCGTCGCGCGGTGGCGCTCCGTCAACTCTGGTCTCAAGGGAAGCGGGATCCCGCCGCGGCGCCCGCGACACTCTGGGTTCCGGAGATGGGTCGACTCGCAGCCCGGCCCGGGGTCTGGCGATGGCGCGCGCTGATTCGCCGGGTTTTTCCGGGCCGAACCTACTGGCCGGAGACCGACGCCTTCCGTCGGGGCGTCCCTTATTCATGGTCGAGTCATGGCCGCCACGTCGGGACCAAGTTGCGTCAGTTCGCGCAGTTACTCGCGTACATCGGTCGCCATCCGGGGCGGGCGGTGGCCGGTCTCCGGACGTCCCGGGAAGAGGCGCACTTCAGTGAGTGGTTGCGCGGAGAGGCTCCGCGGGCCGGGGCCGTGATCGCCCGGTCGCGCGCTGATAGCGCCGGCGCCGCTCCGGTGGTCGCAGCGACCGCCACGGCCAAATCGGGGCCCCACCCCACCTCCTCCTGAAATGAGCGCCGAAATCAAAACCCTGCTGGCCCGCCGGCCCCGACGCGCCCGGGGAATCCTGGCGCAGGAGGCCGATGGGGTCGTCGTCCTGCTGGACCTCGACTCCGGCCGCTATTACTCGCTGAATGAATCGGGCGGACGCATTTGGCGCTTGTGCGATGGCGGTCGGTCGGGAGCGGAGATCGCCCGCCGGCTGGCAGAACATTATGGCGGATCTTTGGCGGCCATTGAGGCGGATGTCGCCGACCTGATGCGGGATCTGGCGCATGAGAAACTCTTATTCCAATGAGTTTGACTGCGATTTGGAATTCTTCGATTGCGGAGCGCGTAAAGCGTCGATGGCGCTTCGTCCCGAAGTGGGGGGCGTGGGCGGAGATGGGATTGTTCCTGCGGGTGCTGGCCTTTGGGTTGAACGTGCGCTGGCTGAGGCGGCTGAAATGGTCCCGGCTGCACGGACTTCTCGAGCGGCGATTCCGCCGGCCATCACCGGCCAAAGTCGGAAACATTGGGAACATTGGGAATGTCCGGGAAGGGGAATTGCTGCGTTGCCTGGAGGATGCCTTGAGCTTTGGCCGGCCCTGGGTGCCAGGGGACTGCCTGACCCGGGGCCTCACACGCTATTATTTTCTGCGGCGCGCGGACGTTCCGGTGACGCTCTGCTTTGGTGTGCCGCTGGGCGGTGGCGGGCTGGTGGCCGGGCCGGGTCATTGCTGGCTGGAGCGGGACGGTGCCCCATTCCTTGAGGCGGCGGATCCCCGGACGGCCTTTCTCCCCATTCACCGTCTGCCGTTCCAGAAACCCGACGGCTCCGAGCACCGGCGAGTGTCCGCCGTCGACACCGGGAGAGCGGCATGACCCGCCACGTTTGCGTTTTTCACGGACTCCGTCTGGAGTTGCAGGCGAACGCTCCCGTTTTGATGGCGCTACGAGGCCGGTTGCGGGCCTTTCCCGGGGTGGAGGAGGCGGAGCCGGCGGATCTCCAGATGGAATGGATTCCGGTGCCGGCGGCGGATCGTCACGCGGTCCAATGCCCCGCCGGGCCGAGCCGGGCGGTGTTGTCCTTGTCGGGTGGCCAGGTGCGCTATTTCGAAGAAACGGATGAACTTTACGCGGAAGCCGGATCCTGGGCGCGCCTGCTGTGCCAGGGGAGGAACGGATGTTCGCGGGTTTCGTACGTCGAAGCGGTTCCCGAGGCGGTCGGGTACCTGACGCATCCGTTCCTGACGATTCCGCTGCAGGAGATGCTCAAGCGGCGCGGCCTTTTTATGATGCATGCGGCGGCGCTGGGCGACCGCGGCCGCGGCGTGCTGCTGGCCGGGGAAAGTGGGGCCGGGAAATCCACGCTGGCGCTGGCGTTGCTGCGGGGAGGCTGGGACTTCCTTGGCGACGATACGGTGTTTCTGTCGTCGCGCGGTGAGGCCTGGCGGGTGCTGGCTTTCCCGGATGAAGTAGATGTCACGCCTCAGACGCTGGCCTTTTTTCCGGAGCTTTCCCGGAACGCGGCCCACGAGGGTGCCAGCTTCAGGCTGAAGCGTCCGCTCGATGTCTGTGCGTTGTACGGCGTTGCCGCCACCTGGGAATGTGAGCCCCGGATGCTCGTGTTTCCCCATCCGGGAGTGGGTGACCGTAGCGAATTCACTCCGCTGGGTCGGGACGAAGCCCTCATGCAGCTCGCCAGCAATGTCTTGCGGACCGACCCCGTCGCGAGTCAGCGTCACCTCGACGCCCTGGCCGGGGTCGTACGGCAGTGCGCCTGTTTTCGCCTGAAAACCGGCCGTGATTTTGCGGCTTTATCCGCCAGGATCCGGGGTGCTCTCGAAACCACCTAAACCTTCCCGGAGAGTGGCCCTGCAGCGCCTGTCGCCGCCGACACGGCGACCGTTTCCGGAGCGCTGGCATCCTGCCGGCTTAGCCGTAACCCATCAGTTTAACCACGAAGGAACACGAATGAGCACGAATAGGGCGAGGTCATAACAAGGCGCGTGATTTGGTCACCAAAAAGTGAGGCCGCCGGTTCGAATCAGCGCAGGAGATGTCCGATACCCTTCGTGTAGATTTGGGTTCATTCGTGATTCTCTCCGTTTTCAATGGCCCCAATTCCTGCAACTTCCAGTTGCTTGGCTCACGCACGGACTCTCCACCGGTTTTGGCCGGAGGCTGATAAGAAAGGTGGTACGAGAGTCCCCTCGAGTATCCCCTCTGCCCGGTGGAGCGAGTCTCTGACGAGCAAGCCGACGACGAAGTCGGTCCCCAACGCGGGCGCCTCGCGGAGAATCTCGGCGCACCGGTTTTGTGGCCGGAGGCCGGAAATCAAGGTGGAGCGAGGCTCTGCCGAGCCGGCCGGCTATTCCAAGGATTTGTCCACCGCCGATTCCGCGGGCGGGTTGGTATCGTTCACCTCCAGTTGTTCAGAACTTTGCGGGGGCGTCTCGCCGAGCGGAGGTAGGAAGGGATCGCTGCCCGCAACGGATTGCAAAGTTCCCAAACGCTTCAGTTGAGGCTTTTGATAGGAACTCAGTCCGGCCAACCCCAGGGAACCGCCGCGCCCGGCGTTTTCCCAACGGCCGTCCGCGGGCGGATCTTTACACTCCATGATCGCACCTAACTTTAGGCTCGCCGATTGTCAAGGGTTCACTGGCGAGCGGAACCGCGCGCCACCGGCTGTCCGAAGGCGAACCGGGGCGCGGTTCCAAGGACGTCCCCGGATGGCGGAATGGGCCCCATTCGCCGGGCCCGGTTGCCCGGGCGTCTCCTTCACAGCGGATCTCCGGCGGTTGACAGGTAAGGAATATACTTATTTTCCGCATGATTTGGAATTGAGGAAGTGTTTGGGAGAATCTTATATATTTTGAAACTTTGTAAAAATAGTTTTTATTTAATCTGCAAAGAGCTTTGATAAACCCGATCCGATCGGCTATTGATTCACCGGCTTTGAAGGCGTTTTTGACTCCTTTCTGGGTCGCCCGTGTTGCGGACGATGAGGGTTGTAGCTCCGTTTTGCGAAGTGACCGGCACGAAGTGTCGACGGTTCCTGGGCTGGCGGGCGAAGGGGGTCGGAGCGGGAGGCGCTGGAACTTGAACTGCCGCTCGGAGTTCGGCCCATCCTCGCGGTGGGTCCGACGACCGCCGGCGGACACACTATGAACTACGACGACGTCATCGGCCGAAGGCACCTGAGGATGGGCGTGCACGCCCTCACCGATGCCAGCCTGTTTATTTTGGGCTTCGGGGCGGGGTTCCTCATCCGATTGGGGGCGGCGGAATCCAATCCGAAAATCCTGTTGGCATTTCCCGGCATTCTGGCTGCGACCTTGGTCTTTGTCTGCGCCGCCTATGTCACCGGTCTCTACGATTGGTCCCTGAAGCGGGCGGGGACCCGCCGAATCTCCGCGTTGGGAATCTCGCTGGGTATCACCTCCGTCGCCATGGTCATGCTGTTTTACGCGGCGGGATCCCATGGGGTGGGCCGCGGTGTTTTTGTACTGGGAGCGCTGTTCACCTACCTGCTTTGTCTGGCGCACCATCTCCTCTTTCTCCAGCGGAATGTCGACCAGCGCGAACGAGCGGCCATCCTCGCAGCCGGTCCGGATGACGAGCGCCGGGTGCTCGAACTCGCCCGGCTCTGGGGCGATCACTTTGAGTTTGTCGGGCGGGTTCATCTGAACGCTTATGTTACCGGCGAGGGACTGAGGGTCCTGGGTCCGGTGAGTCAACTTGTCCAGATCACCGACCGCGAACGTATCCAGCGGATTATCTGCACGGACGAGGTTCTGCACAATCTGGCCTGGTGTCAGCCGCTCTGTGCGGCGCTGTTTTCCGGCGTCACCATCACCCCACTGCTGGTGGTCTGTGAAGAGATCCACCAATGCGTTCCCCTGGATCTCGTGACCCCCGAATGGCTGCTGAATGCCAGCAGTCAGCCCCACCGGTTCTATCTGCTCAAGGCCAAGCGGATCTTCGACTTCGTCGTCTCCCTGGGGCTCCTGCTCTTGAGCGCCCCGTTGCTGGTGCTGGCGATGTTGCTGGTGCGGATGACTTCGCCCGGACCGGTGTTTTATACCCAGGTCCGCTGTGGCCGGGCGGGACGGACGATCCGCATCACCAAGCTGCGCACCATGCGGGAGGATGCCGAGAAGGATGGTCCGGCGTGGTCCGGGCGCGCCGATTCCCGGGTCACTCCGGTGGGGGCGTTCCTTCGCAAATATCGCATCGATGAGTTGCTGCAATTGGTGAGCGTGTTGAAGGGCGACATCTCCTTCGTGGGGCCACGTCCGGAGCGTCCGGAGTTCATGGAGCTGCTGGAAAAGGAAATCCCCGGGTTTGCCGACCGGCTGCTCGTCCAGCCCGGACTCACCGGCTGGGCGCAGGTCAACCATCCCTACGGTGCCACGGTCGAGGATGCCCGCCACAAGCTGGAGTACGACCTGTATTATATGAAGCACATGGGCCTGTACCTGGATGTGCTCATCCTGCTGGACACGATCCGCACCGTGACCCTGGGCGGGATTACACGGACCCAACCCCGGGTGCACGTCAGCGAGTTGCCCAAGACCGGTGGGGCGACGGCGTCGACCCGCGGCATCGACCGGGTATCGGGGCATTCCTGAGCGCCTGTTGGATAATTGAACAGGACCCCTTTGGATTTTCAAACAGGCTCTGAGATGGCTTCGCTGCCGGACGCCACCGGGCTCGAGCAAGCCAGGGCGCATTTTGCGGTCGAGCGGGAACTCGCCGATCGCCTGCGCCATTCCACGCGGGCGGAACGGACCGAATTGTTTCGGACGCTGTACGCCGAGTTGTTCGCCCGCGTGCCCCAGCATGCGCGACTCCTGCGCCGGGGAAATGCCGAGGAAACCACCCGCGCCATCGCATCCCAGTTCCGCCTGCTCCAGCCGCACCTGCCGGGAGTGAAGACCTTTCTGGAGTTCGCCCCGGGGGATTGCCGGCTCGCGTGGAAGGTCTGTGGCAGGGTCCCCGAAGTGTTGGCGGTGGATATCTCCGACCAGACCGGCGGCGCACCGGCACCGCAGAATTTCCGGCTGATGATTTACGATGGCTATCGTCTCGACCTGCCGGACCAATCGGTCGATCTTATTTTCAGCTATCAGTTCATTGAGCACATCCACCCGGACGATACGCAGCTCCACCTCGAGCTCGCCTATCGGTTGCTGCGGCCCGGGGGCAAATACGTCTTCGCCACGCCGCATCGCTATTCCGGGCCGCACGATATTTCGCGGCGTTTCTCGGACGAACCCCGTGGCTTTCACCTCAAGGAATGGACCTATCGGGAACTGGCGGCGCTGGCGCGGTCGGTCGGCTTTTCCCGCTGCCACACCTACCGCTTCGGACGCGTGCGGGAAAGCGTCGTGGTGAATCAGCTCACCTACGGAGCCGAGCTGGCGCTTTCGCCGTGGCCGCGACGACTGCGGCGATGGCTGTCGAGCCGGATCTTCACGGGCATCACGCTGGCCTTGCAGAAGTAGGAGCCATCCGCATGTCCCGGTTGATCATCGAAGCGGGTCGCGCCGAGCGCCATTACTGGCGGGATCTCTGGCGCTACCGCGAGCTGTTCTATTTTCTCGCGTGGCGGGACATCCTGGTCCGCTACAAGCAGACGACCATCGGCGTCGCGTGGGCGTTGCTGCGGCCGTTGCTGACCATGCTGGTCTTCACCGTGGTGTTCGGACGGTTGGTCAAACTGCCGTCCGAGGGCGTCCCATATCCGCTGTTGGTGCTGGCCGGCATGTTGCCCTGGCAATTCTTTTCCAACTCGCTTTCCGAGACGAGTGGCAGCCTCGTGGCCAACTCGAACCTGATCTCAAAGATCTATTTTCCGCGACTGATCGTCCCCATCAGCGCGGTCATTGTCAGCTTCGCGGACTTCCTCATCTCCGGAGTCCTGCTGGCCGGGTTCCTGCTCGGATACCGGTTTCTGCCGACGTGGAAAATCCTCTTCCTGCCCGGGTTTATCCTGATCGCCTTCGCGTCGGCAATGGGCGTTGGCCTCTGGCTCGGCGCGCTGAATGTCAAATACCGCGACTTCCGCTATCTGGTGCCGTTTCTGGTCCAGTTCGGTCTCTATATTTCCCCGGTGGGTTTCAGCAGCAGCATCGTGCCGGAACGTTGGCGATTGCTCTATTCGCTGAATCCCATGGTGGGGGTCATCGATGGCATGCGCTGGTCCATTCTGGGTCATGGTTCCGAGCTTTATCTGCCGGGGTTCCTGCTGTCGGTGACCCTGGTGGGGGTCGTTCTGGCCAGTGGCATCTGGTATTTTCGCCGGACCGAGAAGAGCTTTGCTGATGTGATCTGACCGCCCGTTCCGTCTCCGCACCCGCATGTCCGACGCCATCATCCAGATCGAGAATCTCAGCAAAAAGTATCGTCTCAGCCACCAGTCCGGCGGGCGGGACGGCTTCGGGTATGTGGCCTTGCGGGATGTCCTCGCGGAAAAGACGAAGTCCTGTCTCCGCGCCCCGCTGGCGTGGATCCGGTCATCGCGATCCTCGCCTCCGGCGACCGGGGTGATTCCCCCGGAGCGTCCATCGGAGGAGGACTTCTGGGCCTTGAAGGATGTGAGCTTCGAGGTGAAGCGGGGAGAGTGTGTGGGCATTATTGGCCGCAACGGCGCGGGCAAATCCACGCTGCTCAAGATCCTCAGCCGGATCACCGAGCCCACGACCGGACGGGTCACACTGGACGGTCGTGTTTCGAGCCTGCTGGAGGTGGGGACGGGGTTTCATCCCGAACTCACGGGCCGGGAGAACATCTATTTGAATGGAGCCATCCTGGGCATGGCGCGGGCGGAGATCCGCAAGAAGTTCGACGAGATCGTCGCCTTTGCCGAGATCGAAAAGTTCCTCGATACGCCGGTGAAGCGCTACAGCAGCGGCATGTATGTGCGCCTGGCCTTTGCGGTGGCGGCGCATCTGGAGCCGGAGATCCTGGTCGTGGACGAAGTGCTGGCGGTCGGCGACGCGCAGTTTCAGCGGAAGTGCTTGGACAAGATGAAGGACGTCGCCTCCAATCAGGGGCGGGCCCTCCTGTTTGTCAGCCACAACATGGTGGCCATCCAGAGCCTGTGCAGCCGGGCGATTCTCCTCACGCAGGGGCGCATTACCGCGTCGGGGCCGGTTCGGGAGGTGGTTCCAAAGTATCTCCTCAGCAGCGCCGGACCGGGTGAATCGGAGAAGACATGGGAGGATCTGAGTTCGGCGCCGGGCAATGAGCTCGCCCGGATCACCGCCGTCCGAGTCGCCGCCGCCGAGTCTGAAGGCGCCGGGCTGATCGCCATGGATACTCCGGTTTCCCTCGACCTGGAGTACCGGCGCCTGCTGCCGGACCGTATTTTTCATATTACGTTGCATTTGGTGAACGATAGCGAGGTCATTGTGCTGACGACGTCTCCCGGCGTCTGCCCACCGACTCCGGGGCCCTATCGCAGTCGGTGCACCATCCCGGGAAACCTGCTGAACAGCGGCGAATATCGCTTGAAAGTGCTCCTGGTCGAAGACCACAGTCGAGGCCGCTGGCTGGAGCGGGCGATCACCTCATTTTCCGTAGTCGATCTTCGTGAAAGAAACGTGGGCTGGATGGGTCGTGAGCCCAGCGTTATTCAAATTCCTTTGGACTGGCGGACGATTGGCGAGATCCGGCCGGTACCTTTTGGTCGGCCCACGGCTTGTACCGGTGACCCAGGCGTTGTTCCCGCATGACTGGGGCTTCTCCCTCAATCGCTGGAACGGGGATTCTGGAGCCCGGACTGGCACTTGCTCCGGTCTCGTAGCTGACCGCGTCCGGAAGGTTGGTGGCGCTGGCGGTGGATCAGGAGGAAGGCAGTCCCTGCACGCCACGAACTATTCCCGCAATCGCCTTCTGGGTCGGGATCGTAAGCCGACATCTCCCGGCTGGGACCCTCACCGTTTCTCGATCCTACAGATGTCCGCCACCCCCTGCCTCGTCTGTTCCTCCGGAATGGTCGCTGCCTTTACGAAGTGCTTCCCCGACGCAGCACTAGGAACCGTGGAGTACTGCCGGTGTCCCCGTTGCGGATTCGTCAGCGCGGCGACAATCGCAATGTTGCCGGCTGACCAGTGGGCGCGGGTCAACCAGTTATTCCATTCCAAGTACCAAGGCTCGGAGCATGACGCCAACGATCCGTCATGGCGCCGACGCCTCCAGGCCCAGGCGAACACACTCGCCGATCTCGCGATGGCCGGGTTGATCCCGAGGCGATTGCCGTGGCTCGATTTCGGCAGCGGCGACGGTAGCCTTTCAATGCTCCTCGCGTCACGACTGGCCGAGCCACGCCTCCAGAATCATGAGCCGTATTTGCCCCGGGCCGGCAACACCGACACCACGGCACTCCGGCCTCGATCCTTCTCCTTCGTCGTTTCGACTTCGGTCTTCGAACACTTGCGCACGCGCGCGCAGCTTGATGAAATCGCCGGCTTGGTAGCCGACGATGGCGCGATGGGTCTGCACACCGTGGTGGCCGAGACCGTACCGACCGATCCCGACTGGTTTTATCTTCTGCCCGTGCATTGCTCGTTCTTCACCAACGACAGCATGGCGCGTCTCTTCGAACAGTGGGGCTTCACAACCAGCCTCTACGACGTCGAGGCTCGGCTGTGGATCTGGTTCAAGCAAGACAGCGCCGCCGTCGAGCGAATCGTAGCCTCTCTCAACTCCCGCCCGGGGCCCGACACATCCCGTTATCATTTCAAGCGCGGCTTCATGGATTTTTGGAAACTAAAGCCTGCGGATGTCATGCACCGCCGCCGCACCAGGACATGAAGAATCTCCTCATTATCGGGGCGGGTCGTTTCGGCCGCGAGACCCATGCCTGGGCACGGCAGAGCCACGGTCACGGCGAGGATTGGATAATTCGAGGATTCCTCGACAACCGCAATCACCTGCTGGACGGATTCAGCATTGCCACACCAATCGTGGGGGCCCCGGATTCCTACGTGCCGCATCCCCAGGACTTGCTTGCCTGTGCTCTTGGCGATCCAGACGCGAAACGACACTACTGTGATCTTCTCAGCTCCCGTGGTGCCGTCTTCGCGACGCTGATCCATGCCAGTGTGGTAATGGGCGACCACGTGCGCCTCGGGCACGGGGTAATATTATGTCCCCAGGCCGTCATCTCCTCCCACGTGGTGGTGGGTGACTTCGTGACGGTGAACGTAGGTTCGTTCCTCGGGCACGACGTCCGCGTTGGGGCGTACACCCAGATTCATGGGAACGCCTTCATCAATGGCGGGGTGGAGCTCGGGACCGGCGTGACGGTTGGATGCAACGCGGCGATCCTTCCCGGTGTGGTCGTCGGCGATCGCGCGACCATCGGGGCCGGGAGCGTCGTGCTCCGCGACGTCCCATCCGGCGCAACTGTCTTTGGCAATCCCGCCAAGCCCCTCGGATTGCCACCGCACGGCAACCCGTCCGCGGCCCGCGCCTAGTCCATGGATTCCGCCCACTCAGGCCCGAAACTCCGTCTCGCTTACCTCGGGAGTGCCAACTGGGATCTGATCGCACGAGATTTTCCACCGCGATCGCAAAGGCTTCTGGGCCAGGCAGCCGAAATTGCGCCGATACCTTTCGGCCAATATCGCAGCCTCCTCTGGGACGAAGGCTCGATCCTGCGACGTGAGCCGTGGGACGTTTGGGTTTTCTGCGAGCGCATCGAAGACTTAGTGGATGACGTCTTCATGCTTGACCAGCCCGAGGTTCAGCAAGCGACCGCTGAAAGAATATCGCATTATATCGAAACAATCACGGCCGCGCGCGCGCTCGTGCGGGGATTGTTTCTTCTTCTCGATCTCAGTCCGGTGCGAGCAGTCTCCACCCAGCTAGAAGATTCGACTTATGCAGGCGACGGTGTGCGCGCATTTGTCCACCGCCAAAACCAACGGCTCCTTGCCGCCATCGCCACCGTGCCCGACTGTCACCTTCTTCGACTCACGACGTTGATCGAGCAGATCGGAGTCCGACAGGCTGATCCGGGAAAATACTGGCACTTCGGCCGCATGCCATTCAGCGCCACGCTGGGCTCTGCAATCAACGAAACGATTCTGGCCACACTCATGGCGCTGCGCGGCCGCACGGTGCGCCTTCTGATCACGGACCTTGACAACACCCTCTGGGGCGGGCTCATCGGTGAAGATGGCTTGAAAGGCATCAGGCTCGGATCGGATTTTCCGGGAAACGTGCATCTAGACCTGCAACGCTTCCTGCGCGCACTCAAAGTGCACGGGGTGGCGCTCGCCCTTTGCAGCCGAAATACCGAATCCATAGCGCTCGATGCGATTGCGCGGCATCCCGAAATGCTGCTTCGCATCGAGGATTTCGTCGCCCGGCGCATTAATTGGGGTGACAAGGCGGACAACATTCGAGCCATGGCCGCGGAGATCGGCGTTGGCCTGGCGAGCGTCTGCTTTCTCGACGACAGCCCCTATGAACGGGATCTCGTCCGCCGGGCCCTGCCCGAGGTCTTGGTGCCCGAGTTGCCGCAGGACACCTCTGAGTGGGTTGCGTGGCTCGTGCGCTCCCCGTTTTTCGTCCAGGTCCGGCTGACAGCGGAAGATCGTGGCCGCGCCGGGCGCTACCAGATCCGGGCTCGCGTTTTGCAGGAAGCGGCGGGCTTCGCCAACCGTTCCGACTACTGGCGAAGCCTCGGCATGAAACTCTTCTTTCATCGCCTTTCCGATCAAAACCTCCAACGCGTGCTGCAACTGCTGGCAAAGACGAACCAATTCAATCTGTCCAATCGACGCCACCAAGAGACGGACTTGCGCCGGCTCGAACGCGAGGGTGCCCTCATCTTCGCCATCGGGCTCGCTGACAAGCTCAGCGAGCATGAATTGATTGGCTGCGTGATCATTCGGCTCCCCGCGGATCATAGCCGCCCGGCCGAGATCGAGTCACTTGTGCTCTCCTGCCGCGTGCTGGGACGCGACGTGGAGTCGGCCGTGCTTGGCTGGGTTTGCACCGTTACGCGACGTAGTGGTTATCATCAAATACTCGGTCGATTGGTTCGCACCGAGCGCAACCAACCTGCGCAGGCCCTCTATCCAGATCATGGCTTTACGCCTGACGGCGATGACTTTGTGCTTGCCATCGAAGAGCGCCCCGTCGCGATTCCCGACTATTTTACCATCCAAGAAAGCTAATCATGCCTGCCTCGTTTCTTGCCGCCCTCGGGGTCGAATACGTTGACCATGTCGCGGTCACGACTCCGGCATTTGAGCAAACGGTCACCGACTTCCTCCGCCTGCCCGGCTCTCGGTTGATCCGCGGGCCGGGTTGCAACGAGGTGCAACGAGTTCACTACGCCTTTGTGCGACTTGCCGGCGGAACGACCGTCGAGGTGCTGGGCCCAATGGCGGACTCCCCCATCGCTAACCACCTCCAGCGTGGTGGCGGAGCCTACCATCTATGCTACGCAGTGACTGATCTTGATACCGCCTGCCGGCAGGCGGAGACGCTGGGCGCACGCCAACTATCGACCCCGAAACCCGATCCTGCGTTCGACGGACGCCGTGTGGCGTTTCTCCACCATCCGGCGCATGGTCTGCTGGAACTTGTCGAGTCATGCCCCCAGGCCTTCGGCGTCGCTTCACAAGCCGTCGGCGCACTTCGCGCGGCGGCGATTGATTCGGACGTCGAGGCGCGCCTTCGCCGCGTGTTCACCTCGGTACTGCCTGAACTTCCTGGGTCGGAGATCGACGGAGCGGAATTCGGTCGGACCACTGGGTGGGATTCGCTAACTCATCTGCAATTGATCAGCCAGGTTGAAATGGATTTCAAACTATCCGTCCCGGCTGATGCAATGGGAACGCTCACTTCGTTCCAACAGATGCTCGCGTTCGTGCACCGATGCCAGGTCTACCCTCAGCCCTAGTCTCATGCCTGCGTCCAAGAAAGGTCTCCAGCGGTTGGATGGTGTCGGTGCTAAGCCAGTCTTCACCGAACCCCTGCATGTGGGCCGCCCCAACATCGGCGACCGGGCGACGTTACTGCGCCGGATCAACGAAATGTTGGACCGCCGGTGGTTTTCCAACGATGGCGTCCTGGTCCGCGAATTTGAAGCGCGGATCGCCGATTACGTCGGGGTCCGCCACTGTGTGGCGATTTGCAATGCCACCCTCGGCCTGGAAATCGCCATTCGCGCACTGGGATTGAAGGGCGAGGTCATCGTGCCCGCCTACACCTTTGTGGCCACGGCCCACGCCCTGCAATGGCAGGAGATCACGCCGGTGTTTGCCGACATGGATCCGGCCACCCACAACCTCGATCCGGCGGCGGTCGAGCGGTTGATCACGCCGCGGACGACGGGAATCATCGGGGTCCACGTCTGGGGCCGCCCCTGCGACACGGAGGCCATTGAGGCCATTGCCGCGCGACACCGGTTGACCGTTCTCTATGATGCGGCCCATGCCTTTGGTTGTTCCCGGAAGGGGCGGTTGGTCGGGAGCTCTGGCGCCTGCGAGGTTTTCAGCTTTCATGCCACCAAATTCCTCAACAGCTTCGAAGGCGGAGCGGTGGTGACCAATGATGATGCCCTCGCCGCCAAGCTGCGCCTGATGCGCAATTTCGGGTTTCAGGGCTACGACAACGTGGTCTATCTGGGCACCAACGGGAAGATGACGGAGGTCTGTGCCGCCATGGGACTGACGTCGCTGGAATCCGTCGACGAATTGATCGCGGTAAACCGGGGCAATTATGCCGCGTATCAGGCGGGACTGGCGGGCCTCCCCGGGATCGAAGTGATCCACTATGACCCGACCGAGCGGAACAACTATCACTACATTGTGCTGGAAGTGGACCCGGTCCGGGCGGGGGTGGACCGCGACGCGTTGGTGCAAATCCTGCAGGCTCAGAACGTGCTGGCGCGAAAATATTTCTGGCCCGGGTGCCATCGCCTGGAGCCTTATCGGACGCTCCAGCCGGAGGCTGGTTGGTCACTGCCGGCGACGGAGCGGCTGGCGGCGCGCATCCTGCTGCTGCCCACCGGACAGTCCGTGGACTCCGCTGCCATTGCCGGCATCTGTCGAATCCTCCGCGAAGCCCCGGGTCGCACGCGGGGTTAGGGTGGTCGGTGCGTTCCCCGGGGAGCGCCAGTTCAATCAATTTCATTATGCTCCAGCGGGTTTCCGAGCAAAAGGCGGGAGAACTCCCCAGGGTGAGCGTGGCCATGATCACCTATAACCATGAAAAGTATATTGCCCAGGCGACTGAAAGCGTCTTGATGCAGGAGACAGACTTTGCGGTGGAGCTGGTGATTGGTGAGGATTGTTCCACGGACGCCACCCGGAGGATCGTCCAGGAATATGCGGACCGATATCCCAACGTTGTTCGCGCC
>JAYTHD010000004.1:0-17075 GCA_043732975.1 Verrucomicrobiota bacterium | reverse complement strand
CCGGCGCACCAACGCCCAAGTGAGCACCCCGCCCAGCGGAAAGGCCCACCAGTAGCGCTTCATGAAATTACTGGTGCTGATCAGCAGCTTGGTGGACGTCGGCATCCGGTCCCCGCTCATGTTCATGCTCTCGAAGAACGAGCTGAACTGCGGCATCATCACCGTCATGAAAAAGAACACCAGGACCACGCCCACGGACATCACCACCATCGGATAGATCATGGCCGATTTGAACTTGGCCTGCACTTCGGCAAACCGTTCAAAGTGCGCGGCGAGGCGTCGCAACACCTCCTGCAGCGCCCCCGAATGTTCGCCCGCCCGGACCATGTTGATCACCAGATCGGGAAACACATGACTCTGCCGCTCCATGGCATCGGAAAGTCCGCGGCCTTCGATGACGTCCTGCTTGAGCTGTTCACTCACCTGTTTGGGAATGCCGCGGGAAGTCAGGCTGGCCATGGATCGCAGGGCCGCGGTGAGCGGCATTCCGGCTCGCAACAGATTGGCCAACTGCTGGGTATAGGTCGCCAATTCCTGCAGCGTCGGTTTCCTTTGCCGATTGAACAGGCCGCGAAGGGACGCCGGCAGCGCGCTGGATCCCGACTTTTCGGTCGCCCCGGCACCGCTGCCGGACGCGCCGGGCTTCGGCCGCGCAACACGTCCGCCCTTGACGGCGGGCGCCGCCGCGGCCGCCACCAGCAGAAAAGGCACCAGCCCGCTGCGCTCCAGTTGCCCGAGCGCCGCCGACCGGTCTCCGGCATCCAAAACGCCCTCAACGAGTTCGCCGGTCCGACGCCGCGCTTTATAAGTGAACTGTGCCATGCGCACCGCTGTTCATAACCTCCCACGGACCAAAGTTCCAACCAATCGAAACAAGTCCGGTCCAGCCCCTCCAAGCCGCCATCACCCGCGCGGAGTCGACCCTGGGATCGCTGCCAATGAAAGCCCGGCCGACGGTCGCAGCACCAGAAAGACAACGCTGGCCGCCGCCGATAATGCCGCCGCCAGCCCAAATCCGAGGTTTGGCGAAATCTTCCACAGCCCACCGGCGATGAGTGAGGCCGGCACGTACATCAGGCCGGTGATGAAATCATGCAGCCCGATAGCGGTGGCCCGACGCTCGGGCTCCAAGTCCACGATGAACGCTTTCGCCTGCGACTCGTCGATCGCATAAAAGATACCGTAAACCGCGAACAAAGCGACCAGTTCCGCCCGGGTGGTCAGGAACATGAGCGCCAGGCAGATCACTCCGTACAGTGCATATCCGGCGACGACGATGCGGGCCCGGCCGATGCGGTCGCCCAACCCGCCCACCAGCGGCGCCGCGATCACGCAGGTCACGTTGAACTCCGCGTAGAGCAACACGATGTCCCGGACCCCGAAACCGAGCTCGTGTGCGCGCAGCAGCAGGAAACCCAGGCTGAAATACGCCAGCGCAAACAGGCCGGCGGGCACCAGAAAGCGCTTGAAGGCCGGACTCAGTGCCCGCCACCCTGCGGCGATGCTTTCGCGTTCAAAACCGGGGCCGGCCTTCTCCGGGACGAAAGCGAGCACCGCCACACTCAGGACGGCGGGCACCAACGCCACCCAGAAAAGCACCCGATAGCCATGGGGCGTCTCTCCGAGCCACGACAGCAGACCGTAAGCCACCAGCGGGCCAACCACCGCGCCGGCTTTGTCGAGCGCCTTGTGCACTCCAAAGGCGAAACCCCGCTGTTCACCCGCCGCGATCGCCGCCAGCCAGGCATCCCGGGGTGCGCCACGAAAACCCTTGCCCAGTCGCTCAATCACCCGGAAACAGCCGACCGCCACCAGGGTGTTCGAGATCAACAAAATCGTCTTGGCCAGCGTCGAAAAAGCGTAACCAGCCAAGGCAAACCCCTTACGTCGTCCACTGCGATCCGACCTCCATCCCGCCAGATAGTTGAGCGCCGACGCGGAAAAATCCGCCAGTCCCTCAACCAGTCCGAGCATCGCGCTCGTTCCGCCGGCGATCGTGGTGAAAAACACGGCGAACACCGCGAAGATCATCTCCGAACTGAGATCGGTCAGGAAACTGACCACCCCCAGTTTCAAGACATCCGGGTGCACCCGGAAGCGGCCGGATTTCGGCGGGTCATTCCCATTTTCTTTCATCGCTTCGCCCTTCCGTCACCGCCCGGATTCACCATTTCTCCAGATCCGCGTTTCGCTTCCCGCGGACCCAACGAGGGTGAGGAAACAATCGGGTGACGGCAAGCGTCGCACTGGATGTCCGGATTCCCGTCCTATACGGTGCATGGGTACGATGAGCGGATTCGCTGGCCCGATATTCCGTTATCGATACTTGAAAGACCACCGAAGTGACTTTCGTGTTCCCGCAACCCTCGATCGCCCTCCTCGCGACCGTCGCCGCAGCGTCCTGGGCGGTGTCCGTCGCAGCCGCCGAACCACCCTTCCTGCATGCGCCGTCGGTCGATACCTACGCCACGCATGATCCCACGGGCCGGACCATCCTTTCCAACGGCCGCTACCTGACGCCCGCCGGACGGCATTTCCCCGTGCCGCGCGAACCCTATGGCCTGGTCGTCAGCCGGAATGGAAGCCGGTTGTTCATCGCGTCCGACGGTGCCGGCCGCCTGGTCGAGGATTGGCAGGGGGCGAACCCGAGGATGGAAGAAGTCAAAGTCCCCCCGCAACCGAATCGCAAATCCCGCGGAAATACCGGTGGTGCGGATTTCTCACCGGACGGCTCCCGGCTCTACTGGAGCGGCGGCGATAGCGGCACCCTCATGATCTTCGATGCCGTGTCCCGTGCGTGGGTCGGCGAGGTGAATCTCAACACCCCGGTGGAAGGCCACACCTTCGAGGACAGTTACGCCGTGGACGTGAAGGTTTCCGAGGATGGCGCCTGGGTTTACTGCGCGGATGTCACCAATTTTCGGGTGGTGGTCCTGAATGCCGCCACCCGCCAACTGGTCGGCAGCGTCCCCGTGGGCCGCTATCCCTATGCGCTGGCTCTCGCTGGAAACCGGGTCTATGCGGCCAACATCGGCCTGTTTGAATACAGTCCCATTCCCCCGCCGCGGACGAAGGGATTTGATCCCCGCGGGCTGACCCGTCCGGCGTTTGGCTACCCGAGCCCGGAGGCGCGCGACGGCGTGGAGTTTGAGGGACGCCGGGTTCCCGGCCTGGGCCCTGCCAATGTGCCGGAGTCCTTTTCCGTCTGGGGCCTCGACGTGACCGCGCCGCTTCACCCTCAAGTCATCAGCCGACTGAAGACCGGATTGCTCGTTGGCGAACCGGCGGACAACGGCAAGACCGTGGGGGGCAGCGCGCCCAATTTCCTGTGCGTCCAGGGCGACTCCCTCTTCGTATCGAATGGCAACAATGACCTGATCGAGCGGGTGGATCTGAAACGGAATCAGGTCGCGGCCAAAGTGCGATTGTCGCCCTCCCCGCTGGTGGCGGGAATCCGCGGCGTGCTCCCGGCCGGAATGGTCCTGTCTCCGGAGGGAACGCGGCTTTACGTCGCGGAAATGAGCATCAACGCCATCGCGGTGCTCGATCCCCGGACGCTTCAGGTGCTCGGGCACATCCCGACCGCGTGGTATCCGTACCGCGTGGCCATTTCGCCGGACGGACGCAAGCTGGCCTGCATTTGCTTTCGCGGCTTTGGCAATGGTCCCAACGCCGGCAAGGAAATTCCTCGGAGCGAATTCCTCGGCATGAAGGGAGTGCTGAGCGTGCTGGACACGCCCACGGCCGGGGCCCTGCCCGGGCTGACCGCGCAGGTACTCCGTAACAACGGAATCGAAAACCACGCGGAAGATCGCTCGACCTTATCCTCGCCGGTGATTCCCGCCGTGCCCGGAAAGGTGTCCAAGAAAATCAAGTACGTGGTCTTCATCACCAAGGAGAATCATACCTTTGACGCCATCTTTGATCGCGTCCCCGGCGCCCGGCATGATCCATCGCTGTTGCGCTGGGGCTTGCACCAGACGATTCAACAGAAGGGCCAGCCCACGCTGGAAGACGTCGGCGTGATGGTGAATCACAACGCGCTCGCCCGGCAGTTTTCGCTGAGCGATAATTTCTACATGGAGCCGGAAGCCTCGGGTGTCGGGCATCGCTGGCTCGTCGGGGTGCAGCCGAACAACCTGATGCAGATGACCTATTCGGTGGGCTGGCCGTTCCGTCGGGACAGCGCGGCCCCGGGGCGCCGGTATTCGATGGGGTCCAATGGTTCCCTGCTGCCCGAGGATTATCCGGAGGCGGGCTCCATGTGGGAACACCTTGCCCGGCACGGCATCCGCTTCCGCAACTATGGCGAAGGCTTTGAATTTCCCGGCGTTCTGGAAGAAGAGGACGAAAGCCCCACCGGAGCGCGGGAGGTGGTGAACGCACCCATGCCCAGAGCGCTGTTCCACAACACCTGTTTCGAATTCCCGATCTTCAACATGAACATCCCCGACCAATATCGGGCGCATTGGCTGCAAAAGGACGTGGAACGGCGCTTCGTTCACGGCTGGCGGCGCTTTCCTTCATTTCTCAACGTCGCCCTGTGCAGCGATCACGGCACCGAACCCAAACCGGAACGGGGCTATCCGTACCTGGCCTCCTGGATGGCGGACAACGATCTCGCGCTGGGGCGCATCGTCGAATACCTCTCGCACACTCCGTACTGGAAAAACATGGCGATCCTGGTGACCCAGGATGATTCCGGCGGGGAACCCGATCACGTCGATGCACAGCGCAGCGTCCTCCTCCTGATCAGCCCGTGGGCCCGGCACGGGTATGTTTCCCACCGTCACACCACCATCGTGAGCATGCACCGCACGCTCTATGAGATCCTGGGATTGCCGCCGTTGAACATGTTCGACGCCCTCGCCAACGACTTCTCCGATTGCTTCACCACGACGCCCGATTTTCGCCCCTACAACTGTGTGCCGGTGGATCCGCGCATTTTCGATCCCGAGAAAGCGAAGGACCCCAAGGATCCCGACTACGGACAAGCCCGCCGCATGCCATCGATCCGCATGGACGACGACGATGAAATGGAAAAGGTCCTGCGACGCGGCGAGCAGGAAGCCCAACCGCATCGCTGATGGAAAGGGCTCCGTCGCCTCACTCCATTGGGCCGATCAACTCCACGAACGTACCATCCGGATCCTGCACCAGGGCGAAATAGGAAGTACCGCCCAGAAGCAACGGCGTTTCCCCCAGCAGCTTGACCTGATGACTCTTGATCCGCTCGAGGACCGGCTTCAGCGATTTCACGTGAATCGTGATGTACTGCATGCCGGTGTCATCCTGCAGGCGGGTCTGCCTCGGATGCGCGGCGGGCTTGCCGAAGCTCATCAACTTCCACTCCGTGGCCGTCTTGCTCTCCCCGAGCTTCAAGACCGTGATGCTGACCGGAACGCCATCCGTCAAACCGGTGCGTTTGCCCATGTCGGCATTGACCGAAAAGCCCCCGGTCTTTTTCATCCCGATCACCTGGGTGTAAAACTCGACCGCCTTGTCCAGATCGCTGACCACCACACCGACCGAGATGGTCTCGCTGGTGAACGCGTTGGTCTGGGTATTGTTCTGGGCGAAGCCCGGCACCCAGGAGAGCGAGGCCGCGAACAGCAGCCCCAACAGATGCGAAGAGAATTTCATATTGGAAATCGTACGCTCCGTTCTGAGGTACCGCCTGGCAATGGCAAAGTCACCACCGCTCCGCTACCAGGCGCATCTCCGCTGGGTCGCGAAGGGACACCAGGCATCCCGCGCCCCGCGAAGCTTGTCCGCATTGGGCCCGGGCGTTCGCTCGAATCGCGCGTCCGCCGTGGCCAAGCGGTGGAGGACATCGGCGCTTTCGGCCCATGGGTTTAGAAGCGTTCGGATTCGTGCAGGAAGCGCCAGTGTCCGGCGGGCAGGCGGGCCATCGACACGCGGCCGATACGGATGCGCTTTATGGACACCACCTTCAGATTCACCAACTGACACAGGTGCGTGAGCTGGCCCGGCTGGACGCCTTTGAGTGCAAAGCGCAGACGATTCTCACTCTGCCAGCTGACCTTCATTGGCGGGATTTCCTTGCCGTGGAAGGCCAGGCCGTGATTGAGCAGGGCCAGACCCTTCTCGCAAAGCTCGCCGCTCACTTCCACGTTGTATTCCTGCTCCACGCGCACGCCGTCATCGACCAGCTTGCGCGCCACGCTGAAATCCTGGGTCAACACCACCAGGCCGCTCGCTTCCAGCTCGAGCGGCGAGGCATTGGTCAGGCGCCTCCGGTGGCGCTTGAGGAAGCGCTGCGCGCCCGGCCCGGCCGGCAGCCACGATTCGCGAGTGACGCAATCCAACGGCTCGGCCACGCCCGCCGGCCGATGCAGCAAAAGGGTGACCGGCACGATCTCATCCGGCTTCGCGTCCGGTTGCAGCGTCACCACTTGATGGTCCTCCACGCGTGCGCCCGGTTCCTCGACCACGGCGCCGTCGACACTGATCCATCCGCCCGCGACGTATCGTTCGGCCTCGCTCCGGGAACATGGGATCATTTCGGCGACGCGCCTGGCGAGACGGAGGGAGTTCGAGTTATCCAGCATTGGGTGCGGTCAGAGTCTCTCAGGACGTGGAGGGCATGGCGTCGGTCAAGCCGGCCATATTGTGATCGAGCGTGATGTGATCGAGCGTGAACAGAACAGCGGGGGCGGCGGCGGAGTGGCGCCGGCCCCGGCGCGCGTTTGTCGGAATCGGCTTTTTCGACGCTCCGCGGAAAGGCAGATTTGTTTTTCGGGGGGCGTTCAACTTCGCGCAGTTTGCGGCGTCAGGGCCGATGACGCAAGGCGATTGGAGGTAACTCCTCTGGGGTTGAGGGGCTGCGCGGCAACGCAGCCCGGCCGTCATTGACCCGTGCATTGTGGCTCGCCAACGGGGGAAGCCTGGGACATGCTTCCCGAAATGAAGCTCCACTTTCGACGACCCGCCACGGTCCTGGCCGTGGTCGCCACCTGCCTGATGCCGACCGCTTTCGCGCAGGGCAACTGGGCCAAAGCCGTGGTCCTGCCCAAGGCCGAAAAGGCCATTGCCCTGTTCAATGACAAGGACCTCACCGGCTGGGAGGGGCAGATCGAGAAATACTGGTCGGTCGAGCCCGGAGTCATCCGCGGCGCGAACATCCAGGAGGTTCCCGCGAGCACGTATCTCTTCACGAAGCAGAGTTTTCGGAATTTCCGACTTCTCTTTGAGGTGAAGCAAACCCGGGGCGAAAAGTTTTCCACGACGCACTCCGCCGTGGCAATCCTGGGCGAGAAATTCACCGACCGCGGCGACCCTTTCAGTTTCAAGGGACCCCTGGTGATGTTCTGCAATGATTGGGGAGTCTGGGACGCCAATCGCCGCAACCGCGTGTTCCCGCCGCGCTACCCGACCACCTGGTTGCATCCCGTGGAGAAGGTCGGCGGGTGGAACCAGATTGAACTTCTGGTAAACGGTGACCACATCCGCAAAGTCGTCAACGGCCAACTGGTGATGGATTATTTCGAGGAACCGGGCCTGTTGAAAGCCTCACCCATCGGGCTCCAGCTCCACATCAACGCCAAGCCGCAGGAATTCCGCTTTCGCGGCCTCATTCTCATCGAAAATCCCGAGGAGAAACTCCTGACCTACCAACGGCCGGCGACGCCTTGACCGGCAGCTAGTTTCAGCTGAAGAACACCTTCTCGGCCGTTTTGCGCAACATCCAGGCCCGGTCGGTGACCGTGAGGAAATTCAGTCGGTCACGAATCAATCCGATGGAGTCGGCGTAGTTGTGTCCGGGATCCACCTGATAGGGACTATCGCTCGCCCACATCAGGCGTGGGGCGCCAAAGGCGTCCCGGACCCGGCGGATCATCGGCCCCAAATCCGTGTACGGCGGTTGCTTTCTGCCCAACGCGTAGAAGGCGGAGGTCTTCACGTAAACGTGAGGATGCCCGGCCAGGCGACAAAGGGCGTCGACCTGTTCTTCGCGGATTTGTCCATCCGTTCCGATGCGCGCGAAATGATCGATCACCACGCGCGTCTTCGGAAATTCCCCGCACATTTTCCCGATCGCCGGCAGCGCCGCGGGGCCGATCAATGGACACATCGCGAGTCCCCGATCCGCACCCGCCCGCCACATCTCCGCCATGCCCGCGGAGCCCAGCCAGGCATCGACCGCCTGACGGCCCGGCGTAATCCGAAACCCACGCACCCCCTGCCCGGCAAGTTCCCGCATGCGATCCGCCACCCGTGGCTGCGTTTCATCGACAATCCCCACTCCGGAGAAAGTCCCCGGAAAGCGCCGCAGGGAATCCAACAGGTAACGATTGTCGAACCTATAGAAACTCATCTGAATCAGCACCACGCGTCGCACGCCGGCGGGCCGGCAGTGGGCAAACAACTGTTCCGGCGTGAAGCTCGGCGGCTGCAGGTCCGCCACCGTGAAGCTGGAATGAATCGGATAGCGCACCCCATCGGGCGTCCACACATGCACATGGGCGTCAATGGCGTCGCCGCCCTTCTCCGCGGTCAAGGTCCGACACCCCGCCGCCACGCCGGCCGCAGTCACGGCGGCGCCCCGCAGGAAGGTACGGCGCGAAATTCCGCAGGACGCCGCGGCTTCCGTGGTGCGATTGGGAGAAGGGACGGGAATGTTCATAAAATGTTTTGCCGTGGGGGAGTATTATTCAAACCGGCGGATGAAGGCGCGATAAAAATCACAAGCCAGCCGCACCTGATCAATCTCGACGTACTCCACCGCGGCGTGGGCGCGGTCAATGCTCCCGGGACCAAACACGAGGCTGGGCAATCCCTGGCGGGACAACTTGCTCGCATCGCTACCAAAGGGCACACCGGTCGGTTCACTCTCCAGACCAAACTCCCGTAGAATCTCCCCGGCCAGTTGCGCCGGCGGCGACCCGGGCGGCGTGTCGAGAGCCTCGTCGGTCAGCATCGGCGGTTCCATCGTCGCCGCCAAACCCGGATGCCGCCCGGCGAGTCCGTCAATCAGTTGCTGATACTCGGCCAGTACGGCGTCCGCTGTCTCGCCCGGCAGCAGGCGACGATCGATTTCAATCGTGCATTGTTCGGGCACAAAATTCACCTGAACCCCGCCCTGGATCACGCCGACATTGCACGTCGCCGGGCCCAGCAGTGGATGCCGGTGCGACGCCAGGCGCCGCTCGTCCTTCTCGATCGCCAGCACCAGACGGGCCATGTGGGAAATCGCGTTGATGCCCAGGTGCGGCTTGGAACTGTGCGCCGCCCGACCGTCCACTCGGATCCGCCAGCGCAGGACGCCCTTGCTGGCCACCGCCAACCGGAGTTCGGTCGGTTCCGCCACGATCGCAGCGTCACCGGTCAGGCCGTCGCACAATTTCACGACGCCGCGATACGAGTATTCCTCGTCCACCACCGCCGCGAGCCACACCTCGCACGGAGGGATGAAACCTTCGTGGTGCAGCGACGCCACCGCCTGCATCATCCCGGCAAGTCCGGCCTTGGTATCGCAGGCACCGCGCCCGTAGATGCGCCCGTCGGCAATCAAGGGTTCAAACGGCGGAATGGTCATGCCCTTCACCGAAACCGTGTCCGTATGGGCTTCGAGCACAACCCGTCGATTAGGGTTACGCCCGGGCAACCGCACGATGCAGTTGGGTCGTCCCGGAAACACCTCCTGCTCCCAGGTCTCCAGTCCGCGCGAGCAGAAAAAGTTCCCGATATACGACGCCATCGCTGCCTCGGAGATACCGCCTTCATACGCGGGATTGACGCTGTTGATGCGGATCAGATCCGCGAGCGTGGCGATGACGGGAACAAGACTCATGATTCAGGGACGCAAGCGCACCGCTTCCTTATTCGCCGGTCAGGGCACGAACATGAATTCGTTGCTGGCGAGGAGCGAGTGGGCCAATTGCTCCCAGCGATTGAACTTTTCCTCCGTCCCGTTGCCCGCCTGACGCAGGAACGTCAAGGCCAGGCTTCGTTCCGCTTCGGTCGGCGTGCGTCCGTAGGCCAGTTGCCAGCCCGCCTCCAGACGATCTTCGTCCCGCGCCGAGGACTGTTTCATCCGAGTGGCAAAATGCCGGCTCATTTCGGCCATGAAATCGCTGTTCAGCACAAAGAGCTGTTGCTGCGGAATCGTGGTGACGTTTCGCTGGTCACTCGTGACATTCGGCTCCGGAAAGTCAAAGAGCATCAGTGTGGCATTGGGCGCATAGCGACTGACAACCGAATAAAGCGTTCGTCGGGAACCCCGCGGATCGTCGGCCTCAAATCCGTTCAGCCGGGTGAAAAAAGGGAAATCCGACACTTCCTTCAAACCCGGATTCGCCGGATCCACCGAGGGACCGCCCACCCGCAAATCCAGGGTGCCCGCCACGCTGAGCAAGGCATCGCGCCACGCCTCAACGTCCAGTCGCCGCGGCGACACGCGCCAGAGCAGTTCATTGCCCGGATCGGCGACCATATTGGCAGCGTCCGGCTCGCTCCCCAGGCGGTAGGTCGCCGAAAGCATGATCTCCCGGTGGAGCCACTTGAGCGACCATCCGGATTCCATGAAGCGGACCGCCAGGGTATCCAGCAGGTCGGCGTGCGTCGGCGGACTACCCAATTTTCCGAAATTGCTCAGTGTCGCGACGATGCCGCGTCCGAAATGGTAATGCCAGACGCGATTGACGATCACGCGGGCGGTGAGCGGGTTTTTTGGCGTGGCAATCGCCTTCGCCAGATCCAGCCGCGTGAATTGTTTTGGCGCCGCCGGAGCGTTGGATCCGCTCAACACCCGCAGGAATCCCGGGGGCGCATGTTCGCCGAGCACCTCGGGATTGCCCCGGACCAGCACTTGCATCGCCTGGCCGCCACCCGAGACGCTGGGCATGGATGGCCCGGACGCTGGCGGCGACTGGACCAGCTTGTCCAATGGCCCCTGCAACTCCGCCAGCGTCTTTTTGGCGGCATCGCCCAGCAAAGGGCTCAGCTCCTTTTCGCCAACAAAGAACGGAGCCTCTTTGCCGCGCCAAAGGAAATCCAGCAACCTCCCCTGCTCCGGCGGCAATGGCACCGCCTTGGTGGACGGGTCCGCCGCCGCGAGTTCGGTCCGGCTCAACGCCTGCAGCGCCGAAAGGGCTTGGGATTTCAAGGCATCCGCCTGTTGCTGCCAGGAACGCGAGATCGCCACCGTGCCGGACTCGCTGGCTTGCCGCGCCGCATAGCGGAAGACACCCAGCACCGGATCCTCGTTGGTCACACTGAGTGCCTGAATCCAGCGATTCAAAAAGTGCAGTTCCAGTTTCTGCTGCTTCGCGAACGCCGCTTCATCCAGCGGCAGTTGCTGATGGCGCAACACCAGAACACGACTCGCGCCCAGGATATAGGCATCGACCTTTTCCAACTCCCGCTGCCCGATGCGTCGTCCCTGCTCCTCGGACCACTTCTGAATATCCGTTTTCTTTCGCTCGACCTGTTGCTCCCAATTCCGGTAGTTCTTGACCACCTCCGGCGAAGCGAGCATTCGGTTGGGCCAATCGGTGCCGTTATAGGCGGCCGCCAACGAATAATAGTCGCGGGTGGAAATGGGATCGAATTTATGGTCGTGGCAGCGCGCACAGGAAACCGTCAAACCCAGAACGCCGCGGGACAGCGTATCAATTCGATCCTCCAGTTCATCCGCCTTGGCCTTGGCCTCGCCCGCGGCACCCTTGCGGAATTGCGGCCCCAAGCCCTGAAATCCCAGGCCCGCCAACCGGGTCACGTAGTCCCCGGCCTCGCCCGGAATTTCGTCCCCGGCGATCTGGAGCCGGATGAATTCATCGTAAGGCAGATCGCGATTCAGCGCCTGGACAACCCAATCGCGATAGAGATAGGCGGCCGGGGTCGGGCTGAGGAACGAGTTGCCTTGATCATCCGCGTACCGCGCAATGTCCAGCCAATAGCGGGCCCAACGCTCCCCGTAATGCGGGGACTCCAACAGCCGGTCAACGACCCTCGCCTCCGCGTCCGGTTGGGTATCCCGCTCAAAAGCCCCGCACTCCTCCGGCGTCGGCGGCAGGCCGGTCAGATCGAAGCTGGCCCGGCGCAGCCATTCCCTTTTCGTCGCCGGGGCCACCGGACGGAGCTGGCGATGCTCCCGTGCGGCCAGGACAAAATAATCCAACGAACGCCTCGGCCACGCTCGCGCAGAAACCTCGGGTGACGCCTGGGTAACCGGCGTTTGAAACGCCCATCGAGCTGGGGCTGCCCGGAAAGCAGCCTCGGACGTCGACGTCGTTTCCGCGGCCCGGATCCCACCCAGCCCGGCCCATCCGATCCCGCAGATCACCCCAACGAATGTGGGCCAGCGGCAGGCTTTGGGCGTCATGCGATGATCTCCCGCACCACCCGCCCGTGGACGTCGGTCAGACGGAAATCCCGTCCGCTGTAACGATAGGTCAGTTTCTCATGATCCAGGCCCATCAAATGCAACAGCGTTGCGTGAAGATCGTGCACGTGGACCGGATTCTCCACGGCTTTGAAGCCAAATTCATCGGTGGCGCCGTAAACCATTCCCCCCTTCACCCCGCCGCCCGCGAGCCACACAGTAAATCCGTGATGATTGTGGTCCCGGCCATCATCGCCCTGCGATGTCGGTGTCCGACCAAACTCCCCGCCCCAGAGCACGAGCGTTTCGTCGAGTAATCCCCGTTGCTTCAAGTCCGTCAGCAACGCGGCGATCGGCTGATCGACCACCGCCGAGAGGCTGCGATGCCCGTCGGTATTTTTCGCGTGATGATCCCACGGCTGGCTCTTGCCGCAGTAGATCTGCACCACCCGCACGCCCCGCTCCACCAGACGCCGCGCCAGGAGACAATTTCGACCAAAGGTCAGCCGGTCGAAGCCCCCGGCGATGCTCTGGGCGACCCTATCGGAACCCGGGCCGGTCAGGCCATAGCCGGCCAGTGTGGCGGCGGATTCCTGGCTGGTGTCGAATGCCTCGACCGCCGAGCCCTCCATGTGGAAGGCCATTTCCAGGGATTGAATCCGTGCATTCAGCGCATTCTCCGCGCCCCGGCGTTTCAGATGAAGTGCATTGAGATCCTGAATGAAATCCAACTCGCGGCGTTGGGCGCGCGGCGATAGTCGCTCATTCCGCAAATACGGAATGACCTCCCGGGGATGGTAATTCCTGGGCAACGCCACCTGGCATCCCTGATAAATGCCGGGCAGGAAGCGACTGCTCCAATTCGAGGGCCCATTCACGGGTTGTCCCGGCTCGCCCAGCACCACGAAACCGGGAAGATTCTCATTCTCGCAACCCAGCCCGTAGAGCATCCATGCGCCGTAGGACGGGCGGTTGGGTTGAATGCTCCCGGTGAACATCATCCAGTTCGACGACTCATGCACCGGCACATCCGTCTGCATCGAACGAATGATGCACAGATCATCGGCGAAACGCGCGACCTCCGGAAAAAGCTCACTGATCTCCAGACCGGATTTTCCGTGGCGCGAGAATTTGAATGGCGAGGGCATCAGGCCGCCGGTGACGTTTTCCGTGGTCAACTTGACCGTGCTCTCCGGCCGTTTGCCGGCGTATTTTGCCAGGGCGGGTTTCGGATCAAAGGTATCGACCTGCGACGGCGCGCCATTCATCCACAGGTGAATGATTCTTTTGGCCCGGGGCGGGAAATGCGGCGGCTTGGAAGCCAGCGGATTCTCCACCCCTGCGCCACCCGGGGTCAGATCCGGGGCGGCCTGCGCTCGGCCACCGAGCACGGTGGCCAACCCCAGCGTCCCCATGCCATTGAAACAGCGTTGCAACAGCGCCCGGCGCGAAAATTGCGATTCGTTCCGCGAGAAAAAATCGGGCTCGGCGGCCTGCGCCAGGAGGTGTTCCCAAAGGCGGAGTCGGTTTCCGGAATCAGTTTTCATAGGCGGCAGCGAATGCCTCCCGGAGACCCAAGGATGAAAAACATCAACGCGGCAGGGGCGGCGGAGAACTCTATCCGCACGGCCTTCGTACGGGCAACACATTTTGCCGAATGGCCGGAGGTTTCACCACGCCTTCCACCAGGGGCGGACCTCGGCCGCGGCCGGTGGTGCACGGAGTTTGGCCGGGGCTTCACGGGCGAAATCGCCCACGGACTGGCTCGGGCCGTGCTTCTCCCGCCACGCCGGCGACGAATCCCGGAGCCTGCGCCGCCATGGCCCGCTGAAAAAAAAATCCGTCGCGACCAGATACTCCAGGATCACCGCGAAGCCCCGCGGATCCCGAAGACGACCCAACGCGCCCAAAACCAGTTGGAACCAACTGAACAGTCTCGCGAAAATATCCGGCAGGTGACCCCGGAACTTCCCGGAGAAAGCAAGCGCTCCTTCGAGAAGCTGGCCACCAAAAAAATCAGACGAGCCATTTTTGGGGGGCTTCCCACATGTTTCGTCGCCCGGAGAATATTTGGTGTCAGGTAATAAAACGGCGGCAACCCCACCATCGGCGATCCTCCCGTCCACCCCTGAATCGGAGGATTATTCTATATTCTATATATTTGCCTCGACTTGCCTCTGAACGTTCAGCAGATTTCCCACGTTAAGTCCCCTTGGTCCTGGCGAATTGAAACACCTTATGGACCTTTCTTTATCTCAATTTCAGACCTTTGGACGCTAAATCTCACGTTGCAGGGCGGACCCCTGGTTTCGTGCCGGCGGGTTCGTAGGGACCTTTCTGGCGATGATGTCAACGGCGCAAGCCCTGCCGTTGCCCTCCGAGACTTTTGACGACGTGACCGCGCTTCCCGGTTCCGGCTGGGCGCAGATTAATCACAGCATTCCGGCGGGAACGACCAGTTGGTTTCAGGGCAATGCGGCGATCTTTCCGGCGCAGGCCGGTGCGACTACCGCTTACATTGCCGCCAATTTCAACAACGCGGATACGGGCGGACCCACCTCCGGTCGATTCGCGTTTCGCTTTTCGGTCCCGGACACCTCGGTCAACGCCGGCTACGTCGGCACCGAGACTGTGACCGTGACATTGGCAGTGGTTCCTGAGGCGGTGACGCTTGCCCACTCTGGCGGTGCTCGGGGTCGCGAGGATGGGCTTGGCACTGCGACGTTCCATCGGTGCTCAACGATAATCGACGGCCATCGTTTGGCGTATCGCGCTTCCTCGATTTTCAAAACCCGATCAACCTTTCCCCGATCAAGTCCTCTAAGTTCGGTACGGATTCCCGTGCCCCTTGAATCATGAAAACAAAAACCAGTCGAAACAGAGTGGCGCTTGCGTTACTCGCGATGGCCGCCATGAGTGCCGGCGTCGTGTGGGTCAGTTTGTCCCCAGGCTCATCTCCAATGAAAAGCGAAGTAGTCGCCCGACCGGCCGAGGCATCGCCGGGTTCTCTGGCCGGCAGCATGGTCTTTATTGACCCGGTCACCAAGCAACTGCGTCAACCGGAGGCTGCGGAGATAGCCGCCTTGATCAATTCCCGCCGCGGGAATGGCGCCGTCCAACTCCTCCCGCCGAAACAGATTATCGGAGCCGGGGGCGCACCCGGCCTGGTGCTCGGCCAGGAACATGAGGTCGCCACGGTGGTCACCAAAACGCCCGACGGGAAGCTTCTGATGGGCGAGGTCACCGGGTTGGAGAATGCCAGAACAGCCGTGGTGCCGGGTTCGCAGATCGCCCCGAAGAAGGAGGTTCTCGATGAAAAATAGTCTCTCGTTCGCCGGTATTTTTTCGCTGGTGCTGGCAACCCTGACCGCGCAGGGCGCGGCCACTATTGCCATTGTCAACGGCGACCCGGCCGGAGTTGGCTTCAATGATGCCACGGTGGTGGTGCCAGTCGGCGGCAATACTGGAACGACCTTGGGTCAGCAGCGGTTGATCGCGTTTCAAGAAGCAGGCGACATCTGGGGGAGCACGCTCGACAGCTCGGTGACGATTCGGGTCCTGGCGACCTGGGAGGCCCTGACTTGCACCAGCACCGGAGCCGTGCTCGGCAGTGCCGGGGCGACCGAGATTTTTCGCGATTTTACAGGCGCCCCGGTGGCGGGTCACTGGTATAGCAAGGCCCTGGCCAATAAGCTCTTTGGTAGCGACCTGGACCCCGCCTCCGCCGATATTCGCGCCCGCTTCAATGTCAACTTGGGAAAAGCGGGCTGCCTCGCGGGAGTGTTTTTCTATCTGGGCCTGGATGGCAATCACGGGAGCAATGTGGATTTGGTGGCGGTATTGCTCCATGAAATGGCTCACGGCTTGGGCTTTCAGACGTTTACCAGCGGCAGCTCCGGCGCCTTGCAATCCGGATTCCCTTCGATTTGGGACGATTTCTTGGTGGATGCGACGACTGGCAAGACCTGGACCCAAATGACGCCGGCGGAGCGGGTGGCTTCGAGCTTGAACACCGGGAAACTAGTCTGGAACGGTGCCGGCGTGATCGCCGAGGTGCCCAATGTTTTGCAAGGGGCGCCCCTCCTGAGGGTGACGGCCCCGGCGTCGGTCGCTGGAGTTTACGCCGTCGGAACGGCAAGTTTTGGACCCAGCCTGGCGTCCTCGCCCGTGACGGCCGAAGTGATGCCGGTGGTGGATTCCCCAGGAAACATCGGACTGGCCTGCACAGCGCTTTCGGCTATCAACATCGCGGCGGTCAACGGTAAGATTGCGCTGATCGACCGGGGAACCTGCGGTTTTACCGTAAAGGTCAAGGACTGTCAGGTGGCAGGAGCGGTTGGTGTGATCATCGTCGATAACGCTCCTGGGTCTCCGCCACCCGGTCTGGGCGGAACGGACAATACCATCACCATTCCTTCCGTGCGGATCACACAGGCCGACGGGCTCCTGCTGAAGGCTGCGTTGGCCAGGCGCTCGCGGACTCATTCGGGGATGTTCGCCACACTGGGAACGGATCCAACACAGTTAGCCGGGGCCGACGCTTTGAACCGGGCGATGATGTATGCGCCCAATCCGTTCCAGGGCGGTTCATCCGTCTCCCACTTTGACACCAGCGCAACGCCAAATCTTCTGATGGAGCCGGCCATCAACGGCGATTTGACACACTTCGTGACCCCACCCCACGACTTGACCTTCAAATTATTGAAAGACATCGGCTGGTAGTGGACCG
>JAYTHD010000003.1:0-4868 GCA_043732975.1 Verrucomicrobiota bacterium | reverse complement strand
CCCGACCCCGACAACGTGCTATCCGTCCCCTCCGTCGGCGAGCAACATCCATACCTACCAATCCCATCAGCGCTACTGTGAGCGATACCGAGGCGGGCTCGGGGAGCGAAACCGTGCGGAAGAGATTGCCCGAACCATCATCCTGCGCCGTGATGTAGTCTGGGACACGTTTGCTGTTGGCCAGCGGATCGTTGGGGCCTTCGTCGACTCGGTATACAAATCCTTTGTTAGCCGTCCAACCCACCCATCCACCGGAGTCCTGCCCGCTGGCGCCGCCACTTCCGCTCGCGTTGCCGTAACGCATCTCGATGTCGTGCCAACCCGCAGGCAGCGTAATTGGACCCGTCCCGACAGGAGTATTGCCGGTGTCCGAGATACGCGTCACTCCGTCGATCAAAAGCAGAGTGCTATCATTGATATTCTCCGCAAACGAGTAGGTGCCAGTGCCATCGCCATTGTGGTTGGAAAAGAAAATCTGGCCGGTATAGATCCAGGTGTCGTTCTCGGTCCAAACATGTTGGGCCGTCGGAAAGGCAGGCACGCCAGTTTGAACATTGCTCAGCCCTGCCATTAGCGGTGAAAGCACGACATCCGAACCCAACGCCGGGTCGCCTGCGGAAACAAAATCATTGGCCACATTGATCTGGGTTTCCAACAAACCCGGGACCAACGCGGAGTAAGCCGTCGTACTTAGGAATTGGGGTAAGAATAGAGACAAGGCGAGTACGACGTGCTGGGCTCGGTGCTTCCGAAGATCCCTTGATAACGAATTGGCTCTCGACGCTCCACGGAACGGGAGATTTGTTTTCGTGGTAGCGTTCATTTTTGGAAAGTTTGCTGCGCTCGAGCCGATCAGGCAAGGAGTTTAGCCCGACTTTCGGCCCCGGGGCCTATTTTCGCGATGAAACTGCGTATTCATTGTGCGCCAAGGGACAGGTGACTTTTCTAATGGCTGCGAGACAGTTCAGACCAATGTGGGAATGAGCGGAGGAGACTCCCGCCCTATCGCGAACTGGGTTAGGCATCGATCTTGGGCTTCGGTTTCATCGGGGTCACTTTATAAACCTTTTCCTTTTTGTCGTAGGTGGTCCAATCGCCCACTTGCTCGCCGTGCTCAAAGTGTCCCGGGTGCCGTCCAACCGGTACCACTCCCAATAGCTGCTCGGGACTCCGTCGGCGATCTGTCCTTTGGCCCAGATGCTGCCGTCCTTGTTCCCTCTCGTTTTGTATCCGAGTCACCCGGGCCCTGTCTTTAGGGGCAGAGTGAAGACCCTGTCCGCGACTCCCGCTGATTCCTCCTGCCGATTGGCGGGCGTTCAACGGATTCCCTGAGAACTCCCACCTGCCGTGAGCCTTTCCAAAAAACGGTTCCTCCTCGGGGTCCCGGTGCTTTCGACCCTGCTGGTCCTGCTGGTGGGGGCGTGGAGCAACCGGGCAGTGAAGCGCACCGTCGATGCCGGATTGCAGGCGGAGCTTCAGGCCGGCCTGAACGCCAGTGTCACCGCCCTGGAAATTTGGATAAACACCCAGATTCGCCTGGCCAGCGTGATCGCCGCGGATCCCGCCCTGCACACCTCCCTGCTCGCCGCCCTCCGCGCTACTGAGTTCAGTGCCAGTGCGCGTCCCGCGGATGGTGCGGCCCTGTCCACGGAACTGCGTCGTCTGCTGGATGAGCGGATCCGTTTGTCGGGCTTTGGGGTGGTGCATTTGTTGAATACCAATCTGGAAACTTTCGCGACCTCCAGCCGCGGACGGCCACGCCCCGGGAATGCGCTGCCGGACGAGCACGCCGCCCTGGTACGCGACGTTTTTCAGAACGGCCGGCCGGTGCTGGTCACTCCCTTCAAGGCCGGATTCCGCCGCCCACAACGGATGCCGGGTGAGCGACCCCGCCCGCCGGGTGGCCCCGGCGGAACGCGTCGGCCCGGCGATCGCATGGACCGTGGCGGCGGCCCACCCGGCGGATCCGACGGTCCGGGGCGACCGGACTTCAATCTCATGGAGGTCCTGGTGCCGATCCGGGACGACGCCCAAAAGGTCATCGCGGTGGCGGCCTTCATCCTCCGACCCGATGAAGAATTCACCAAGGTGCTTTCGGTGGCGCGGCCCGGTGAAACGGGAGAAACCATCGCTTTTGATCCGGCCGGCCGTTTGATTTCTGAAAGCCGTTTCAATGAACAGTTAATCGCCCTGGGCCGCTTGACCAATCGACCGAATGCCGGCTCGGCGTTGAACCTGGAATTGACGGATCCTGCCAGTCCATCGAGCGACCCGGATCAATCGTCCGAAGGCCATTCGCGCGCCCTGACGCCGATGGTGGCCCGGGCCGTGGCGGGCGATTCCGGAGTCTCCCTGGTTCCCGAACGCGATTACCGGGGCGTCCCGGTGGTGGGAGCCTGGCGCTGGCTGGCGGACCGGAGTTTTGGCGTCGCCACCAAGATCGACGCCTCCGAGGCCTATCGGCCGCTCCATGTGCTGCGGTCGATTTTCATCTTTCTCATCCTGCTCATTGCCCTGGGAACGGCCGCCACACTGGTCTTGGCCTACTGGAGCCTGGTCTGGCACGGCCGATTCGATGCCGCCCGTCTCCAGGCGTTGCAATTGGGCCAGTACACGCTGCAGGAGAAGATCGGCGCGGGCGGCATGGGCGTGGTCTACCGGGCACGGCACGCCCTGCTGCGCCGGGAGACGGCCATCAAATTATTATTGCCCGAAAACGCCGACCGCCGGCTCGTCCAACAGTTCGAACGTGAAGTCCAGCTCACCTGTGGGTTGAGTCATCCGAACACGATTCAAATTTATGACTACGGGCACACGGCCGACGGCATTTTTTATTACGTGATGGAACTTTTGCGCGGCATCACCCTGCAGGAATTGATTGGACGTTATGGCGCCCAGCCCGAAGAGCGGGTCATTCATATCCTGACCCAGGTCTGCGGATCGTTGCAGGAGGCGCACGCCGCGGGACTGATTCACCGCGACATCAAACCGGGCAATCTGGTTTTGTGCGAACGGGGCGGGCGGACGGACACGCTCAAGGTGCTCGACTTTGGACTGGTACGCCGGTTCCGCGATCCGGACGGAAAGCCGGACGCCACCGCCCAGGAAATCCAGGTGGAAGGCACGCCACTCTATATGGCGCCCGAGACCATCGACCACCCCGACGCCGGGGATCCACGGAGTGACCTGTACGCCGTGGGTGCCGTCGCCTACGAACTGCTCACCGGCCATCCCGTGTTCGGCGGCGAATCCGCGTCGGAGATTTTGGAGCGACATAAGACAGCGACGCCCCGACCCATGGCGCAACTCACGGCTCACCCGCCCAGTCCCGAGTTGGAGCGCCTGATCCTCCGCTGTCTGGAAAAGGAACCGGGTCAGCGCCCCCAAACTGCAGAGGAATTGCTGCAGGACCTCCGCCTTTGTCCACGCGCCCTGGACTGGACCGTGGCCCGGCGCGCCGCGTGGTGGGAAGGGCACCAGAATCCCGACCGTCCACGCCCGACTGACAGCAGCCCGGCGCTTGCCGAAACGCTCAAGATCAATCTCCAACGGCGCTACATCGCACCGTCACTCGACACTTAGATCCCCACCAAGGCAACCTTTGAACGTCCGGCTCCGGCCTCCAAGTCGGGCCGATCCAGCAACACGGTGCGACCCGCTTCAAAGCCCAGCACGCGAATTCCCGCGGTCGCCGCCACCTCCATCGTCCGGGCTCCCATGCAGGGAAGGTCAAAGCGCAAATCGTGATTCGCCTTGGCCACCTTCACCGCCACCGCACCGCCGTCCTTGCCCGCCAGCTTTCCCCCGCGTTCCAGGCAGGCGTCGGTGCCTTCAAATCCTTCCACCGCCAGGACCGTTCCGTCTTTGACGACCACCGTCTGCCCAATTTCCAGACGCGATATTTCCTTCGCCATCCGGTGGCCGAATTCGACGTCGCTGCGTTGCGCCTCGGTGAGGTTTGGTCCTGCGTGGAATCCCGGTCCGGGCATCCAGGCTTGCAACCAGGGGATGGCCGGGATCAGCTCCACGCCGTCCTTGGTCAGTTCATCCCCGATCGCGCCGAAGAGCGTGTGCGCATTCTTTTCCTTGAGCCGAAACAGCATGCCCACCGCCCGCAGATCCGGGCGCAGATCAAACAGATTCTTCGGCGCGATCTGTCCCAGCATCACACATTGCTGCACGCCGCGATCCTTGAAGCTCCGGATCAGGGCGCTCAATTGTCCGACCCGCAGCCAGATCAATTCCCCGACCTCGCGCTCCAGCGCCGGATCGGTTTCGCCGGTAAAGCCGACCGCCACCACCCGCTGCCCCCGCTGGCGAGCCTCACGGGCAAAGACAAACGGCAGCGAACGGCTTCCGGCAATCAACCCGAGCGGCGGACTCATGGGTCATGCCGGAATCCGGTCCGCCCGCAGGTACGGCCGCAGCGGTTCCGGAATGACGACGCTGCCGTCGGCCTGCTGATGCGTCTCCACGAGGGCCACAAACAGCCGCGCCAGGGCGGTGCCGGAGCCGTTCAGAATGTGCGGGAACCGGTTTTCGCCAGTGGCGGTCTTGTACCGCAGGTTCATCCGGCGCGATTGATAATCCTCGCAATTCGAGCAACTCGACACCTCCAGAAACTGCCCCTGCCCCGGCGCCCACACCTCGATGTCAAAGGTCTTGGCCGAGGCGAAGCCCATGTCCCCGGTGCACAGGTTGATCACCCGGTAGTGCAGGCCCAGCGATTGTAGCACCCGCTCCGCATTGCCCACCATCGCCTCCAATTCCGCATAGCCATTTTCCGGTTCGACAATTTTGATCAACTCCACCTTGTCGAACTGGTGCACCCGGATCATGCCCCGGGTCCCCAGCCCCGCCGCGCCCGC
>JAYTHD010000002.1:0-23235 GCA_043732975.1 Verrucomicrobiota bacterium | reverse complement strand
TCCACCCTTCACATTTTTCGGTCCGGCGGTTCAAACCGCCAAGGCAGGGCGGCGACGCCTGAGCACGATCATGCCAGCCGTGAGCAGCAGCAACGCCAGGACGATCAACCCCCATTCCGAAACCGTGGGAATTGGGGCGCCAGGGACGGGAAGTTCGGGGCGCGGATTGTTGATGGTCCCGAGGACTTGGTTGATAAAGTTGTTCACGGACGCTTGATCGCAACTGAAGTTGATACCGTGGCCGGCCAACACCAGATAGCCAAACACGTCACCGACATTCCAAGTCACCCCCGTCAAAGCGTTTGAGCCGGCCGTGCGGAACTTCACCGCAATGGCGGCCGACCCGCCATGGATGTACACGACCTGCGGCGGCAGGCTGGTCAGGGCAGAATTCTCCACCAACAGCGGCTGATCGTTACCCAGGGTCGCGCCCGAAAAACTGCCAAGCGGTGGCAGGCTCACCTGGACAAAAATGTCGAAAAAACTGCGAGCCGGACTTGGGGTAAAATCGCCGGCGGGACCGGTGCCCGGATTCGCGGATTGCACCTGGCCAGGGCTTTTCACCCCGATCAACTGATCTCCGGCGCGCACGAAGGAAAGACCGTCCGGGTACATGAACAGCGGCGGCACGCGCGGATCAGAGCCCTCCTGTCCGCAACTCTTCCTATCAGTCGCGAGGTTAAACGAGCGGATTTCGGTGTAAACCTCCCGCGTGTTGGCCGGGGGCGTTTGGAAGATCGCGGGGACCAGACTGTAATCGCCAGGAGCGATCGTTATGGGTACGGGGCCGCCGACAGGGATGCCACCGGCGGGCACTGTCCCGGCTAGATGCGACGCGCTGCGACCCACTTTCGTGGCGTTGTCGTGCAGAATCGGGCTGGTGAGCCGTCCCGTGACCGGATCATAGCCTGGGAAATACTGTGTCGCGGAAATCTGCATCGCCGGTCGAAAGGACGGGTTCACATAGACCTTGAAAACACCAATGGAAGAAACCGTTTCGTCGACCGGCGGTCCGCGTCGTCGAAAGTTGCCGCCAATGTCGTGCCCCCATTGAAGCCGAGGATTGCCCCGACACCGCTGAGCGCCAGCGCTAATTTGAATAAACGAGGTAGTTTCATAATTTGCTCCTGCTGAATTCTGACGTTCTGTCATTTGTTGATTGATTCGCCTCCCCAAACCGTCCCCATACCACATCAGGATGCATCATCACATCCTTCCATCTCCCCGCGCAGGTCCCCTTTACGGACGCACTATTTGCCGCATGCAAAGCCGGCATCATAATTACGCCAAGACAGACAGGTGGTAAGGCAAGCTTGATACGGAAGAAGGCCCGCGGATGCAAGCACAATATATCGGGCAAGTCCCGCGAGAGCATGGCAGCTTGAGGTTGCTGGATTTGGGTCAGGAACCTCAGCAAAGGGGATGACCAACGGCGTCCAACGTAATAATTTGTCTTTTAGCAAGTTACACCGAACCAGTGATAAGAGGATCCCTGATAGCCAGGGCGACTTCATCTGAGCTGACGCTGTTGTCGGGCTCCGGAGGGACTCGGTTTTTGGATGGAGTTTGGTGGAGGCGGGGCACGGCGAAGGGTGTTGTCCCCGCGTCGGCGCCCCGGACCCAACCTTCCGTCGGCACCAGCGACCTCATCGAGGGTGATTCTGGTCCTCCGTCACGGGCGACGATTGACGCAGGGTTCGAAAGGGCGTTGCGGGATCGCATCGTCGGCAGAAGGCAACGGCCTCCGCCCTGGTGAGCGGGCGTTGCCAACTGGCAAAGCACCGCACCAGGCCCGCCTGTTCCGGGGTCACCGGCCACGACACCGGACTCCTTCGTTCCAGTCGGCCAGGGCCCTTTTCCCCGCCCTCCGGGTCCACCGAGGGGTAATCCTTGCTCTTCTCGTCAATGGGCACCCGCCCCCTAACGTCAGGCGCAGGCGGTGCGTCACCGCCGAGAGCAATTTCAAGGACTTGCCATCGGCGCGCCTGCTGCTCTCCAGGACCTTGCCGTCGACGGCCAGTTGTTCCAACCCGGCGGGCGCCTGGGTCTTCAACCACTCGCAGACCAGACGTTCGAAGTCTGCCGCGTCGGCGCGGTGCAACACCCGCTGGAACGTGGAATCGGCAATGGCAACAGATTTTGCCAATCATTTCGTCGAAAACACACCGTGATCCAAATCAAAACGGCAACGCTAAAGCTGAAACCGAGATACGCATTTTCCAAGACATTGTCCAAACAACCACCAATCGCCTTCCAAAAAGGAGACACTGAGATCAGTCCCAACTCTGGGTGGTAATGTGCAATATTGAACAGCATCGCCCCGATCACGAGGGCCAAAAACAAATGCACGCAGGCGAGGCCGCAGAGCAGCGCCCAGAGGCGTCGCTTCCACGTTAGGTTGGTGGCCAGAACGAGGGCCACCACCATCGCCGTTGGAAGGTAATTGTTTATGCGTGAGCTGAATTTATAGACGCCGGCGGGACCTTTTTTTTTGTCCGTCCAGTTGTTCGCGATTGCCGAGGTAAATGACCGTGTCCAGCCTTCCGGTTTGATCAGGATTGGGACGGAATCGGGCCAATCCCTTTGAACCCACGGAGCCAAATATCATCTGACCACTCCGTCGCACTGCCTGGCCGTAGGCCTCCTCCAAGCCCGGCCACGGGGCGACCAACGTTCCAAAGATGAAGACGAAGCGCAGCAAAAAAAGCAAAAGCAGTCGCGTGGAGGTGAGGGCAGCCAGAACGGGCGCTTTTGATTTTTGTGTAGGATCTGGTCTCGGCTTTGACATGATTCAGCTTTCATCGGCCCCGATTTGCGCCAAGCGTCCTGCTAAGTCTTAGGCTGCGGCTCTGCAAGGTCCGGGAACGGCTTCAAGGCCCAACCGATCCATCCCGCCCACGTGACCACTGCCACCACAATGAACACGGCCTGCCACACCTCCAGGTGCATCAGATCGAACGCCTTCGGGAAGAATCGCCCGACCAGGAACAGGCTGACGATTCGCACCAGATTCAACCCGGCGAGCAGCAGCATCCCGGCGGCCAGGCCCGGCAGCTTCCTTCGCCACGGTGCTGGGAAGGCCAGCAGCGCCGCCGCGAACAAAGCGATGGGATCCACCGCATCACACCCCCGCCGAATCTCAATTGAGAAGTGAGGCGAACGAATTGTCCGCCCTTCGACCGCCGTTTTCTGACCCAGCAGATTTAGCACGCCGGCCGAGACGCGAGCGTTGGAGCTCAGGTAGACTGGGAATACGAGCCGCTGAAATGACTGTGAGAGGGTGACCGCATAAAAGGAGGCCAGTAGAAGTGCGAAGAGCGCGACAAATACCAAGATTGGGTTCTTGGCTTGAATCCAAACCCGACAAGCATCTTTCCATTCGAAAATCCCCGTGGATGACCGAGGAGCCACCGTGGGGGCGTTGGAATACGTCTTCACTTCAGTGCCTCCTTTCGATGACGTTTTCTTGGCCATGTTCCACCTCCGCAGGTTTGCTCAAAATCCAATCAAAGGTTGCGACATCGCCGCAGAATTGATCGGTGAAATGATCCAGTGATTGACGGACCACTTCATGGGATGATTTAGGCATTTGTCAAGTGTACGTCGGAATTGACATCCGGACCTCCTGGCCCATGGATGTTAAATGTTGATCCGCCGATCCAAGCCCGTCCCCTCGCCGGACGTGCTGGTGCGGTTGGAGAAGATTCTCCGCGAATACATCCGTACGACAGCGGTGGTTCACCAGCTCGTCAGAGCCTCGCTCCACCTTACCTGCTGGCCTTCGGCCGCAAAAATGGTGGGGGAAGAGTCCGCGCGAGAGCCAACTGCAAGGGGCGCCCTGAAGTCAGAGGAGTGAAAGAGGATTGCAAGGGCTGGCCGGTTACGTGAGTATAAAGGCCATGAGCACCGGAGATTTGCCCATCCAGATTGACCGCGAGAAGATCGCGGAATTCTGCCGGGATCGCGGGATCCGCAGGCTGAGCCTCTTTGGCTCGGTGTTGCGCAATGACTTCGATCCGGAACGTAGCGACGTGGATGTACTCGCGGAGTTCGAGCCGGATGCTTTGAAGGGGGTCGGGTTTCGTTACTTCGGCTATGCCGACGCATTGGCCGCCATCATCGGCCGCAAGGTGGATTTCTGTTCGCGCCTCAATAGATATCTGGAGGCATCGGTTCGCCGGGAAGCAATTCCGATTTATGAGCGGGCATGATCCACTGGTTACTTTGCATCAGATCCAGGACGCGGCCCGGCGTCTCCAGTCGATTTGTGCGAACAAGACCCAGGATCAGTTAATGGCGGACTGGCTGGCGACCGCTGCCATGGAGCGTTTCCTGGAGATCCTCGGCGAAGGGGTGAAGCGGCTGCCGATGGATTTGCGATCGAAATACCCGTCCGTGCCGTGGAAGGAAATCGCCGGAACTCGCGACCGCTTGAGCCATGGATACGATGACGTGGATCTTCAAGTGTTGTGGGATGCGGTGCAGAAGGATGTGCCGATGCTACTCGCCACTGTTCAGCAGATGCTGCTGGACTTGAATTGACCCGGACCGTGGTCTTGATGGATTAGGATCGCTCCGGGATGCGGTGGGCGAGAGTCCGCGCGAGCCGGCCGTGATCGGTGGAATCTGAAGACTGCCTCGTCGGGAGCCACCTGAATTACCGGCCTTCGGCCACAAAAGCCGGTGGGCGAGAGTCTCCGTGAGGTATCCGGTTTCGACGTGACTTCGTCACCGGGGATAGCTCGCCAGAGTCTCGCTCCACCTTCCTTCAGTGGATCGGCGGAGACGAGAGGTCGCCAATTGGTGGCAGTCCGCCCAACCGCACCACCGAATCCCGCTGCGCCCAGGCAGGATCGGGGTACGGACAATCCAGATTATAGTGCAGCCCGCGGCTTTCCGGGCGTTGCAGGGCGCAGGTGACAATCAATTCCGCCACGGTGGCAATATTGCGCAATTCCAAAACATCGCCCGTCACCACGTGGTCCCAATAGTACTCTTGAATTTCCTCGCGCAGATTCGCCAGACGCTTGGCCGCCCGGCGCAGGCGCTTGTTCGTGCGCACGATGCCCACATAATCCCACATCAGCCGGCGAATCTCCTCCCAGTTGTGCGAAACGACCACGAGTTCGTCCGGATCGGTCGCGGGTCCCGGATACCACGGGGGGATGGACGTCGCCACCGCGACCGGCGGGTGGGCCAAGGCATGTCGCGCCGCCCGATGGGCACACACGAGCGCTTCCAAGAGCGAATTACTGGCGAGCCGATTGGCCCCGTGAAGCCCGGTGCAGGCCACTTCTCCGACGGCGAACAAGCCCTCCACCTCCGTGCGACCATCCAGATCGGTAATGACCCCGCCACACTGGTAATGCGCCGCGGGTACGACCGGCACCGGCTCGCGGGTCAGGTCAATGCCCAACTCCAGCAGTTTCCGGCGGATGGTCGGAAAATGATCCTCCACAAACGCCGCCCCGCGGTGCGAAATATCCAGAAACACACAGTCGGCGCCGGTCTTTTTCATCTCGGCGTCAATCGCCCGCGCCACGATATCCCGGGGCGCCAACTCACCCCTCGGATGATAGCGATCCATGAAGCGCCGGCCATCGGAGCCGAGCAAATAGCCGCCTTCGCCCCGGACGGCTTCGGTGACCAGAAACGTCCGGGCCTTCGGATGATAAAGGCACGTGGGATGGAACTGAACGAACTCCATATTCGCCACGCCGACGCCCGCCCGGTAGGCCATGGCCACGCCGTCGCCGGTCGCGATGTCGGGATTCGTGGTATAGAGATAGACCTTGCCACAACCACCCGTCGCCAGGACGACCGTCGGAGCGGCGAAGACCTCGACTTCGCCCGAGGGCTGGTTGAGCACATACACCCCGCAGACCCGATTGACGCCGGGAATTTCCAATCGCTGGGACGTGATCAGGTCGATGGCGAAGTGGTTTTCCAGGATCGTGATGTTCGGACTCGCCGCGACCGCCGCGAGCAGCGCCCGCTCGATTTCGGCTCCGGTGGCATCTTTCGCATGCAGGATGCGCCGCGCGGAATGTCCTCCTTCCCGGGTCAAATCCGGCCCCTTGCCATCGGCCGCCGGGGAGAACTCCGTGCCGAACGCAATCAGTTCGGCAATCCGGGCGGGACCTTCCTCAACGATCGTCCGCACCACCGATTCACGACACAATCCCGCGCCGGCCTCCAGCGTGTCCCGCACGTGCAATTCCGTCGAGTCATCGTGTCCCCAGACTCCGGCGATTCCGCCCTGAGCCCAGTTGGTGTTGGAATCCGCCCGTTGTTTCTTGGTGAGGATCGCCACGCGGCGCGACCCCGCCGCTTTCAGGGCAAAGGTCAACCCGGCAATGCCGCTGCCGAGCACCAGGATATCGAACTCCCGCGTGAATGAAGACATGCCCCAGACTAGTGTTGCCCAACCTCCCCTGGAAAGGCCGGCCTCCACTCGTCTCCGTCAGCCAGCGCGGCCGCTTCAGTACTTGGTGCTCGTGTGGTCCGAAAGCCAGATCATGTCGGCGTTGCTCGGCGAGGCCACATTGAGCGCCATGTCGGCGAATTTGATCGGCTGCACCGTCCGGGCGTCCACCCATTTGCGGATTTCCGCGTGACCGTCCGCAAAGGAGATTCCCGCCGCGCGATTGTGATAACTGGCCGGGTAGTCGATGATGCGGGCGGCGGCGGGTGTCTCCACCATCTGGTTGGCAAAGCCGCCGGCGTTGATGCTGTCCGGATGTTCATCCAGCAGGACGAAAAGCTGACTGGACCCAACGGCCGCAAGGTCGCTCGACTTGTAAAAAGTACGATACGATTTCTGTCCGCTGACCATGGAACCTCCCGGTGGCAGCCACTCGCCGGGCCCGCCCATGGCCTGACTCATGCTCATGCTGCGGACACGCGGATACTTCCGTCCACCGAGGGTTACCTGGCTGACGTCCGCCGGGCACTTGTAGACGGCCGTGCTCTGGAGATAGCGGTGGAACTGGGAAAACTTGGGGTCGGTAAGCAGCAACGTATTGGTGTTGTCGCTCGGAAAGGGCCCCGGCCAGCCCAACCAGCCGCCAACCCATTGATGATCCTCGTCGCGGGCGTTACCCGGGGCCGTGAGCCGGTCCTGATTGTCCATTGGATACATCAGGTGCGCCAATTGCAGCTGCTTCAGGTTGTTCATGCACGAGATGCCCTGGGCCTTGGTCTTCGCCTTGGCCAGTGCGGGCAACAGCATTCCCGCCAGGATCGCAATGATCGCGATGACGACCAGCAGTTCGATCAATGTGAAGCCGGGGGGAGGAAGGCGGCGCGTGCCGGGTCGGGTGATTCCTACTTCTGATGAATTCATAGATCTAAAAATGGCCTGCGGATTCCGGGTCGCCGGAAAATCGCTGTTCACCGAATGCGAGTTCGGGATAATTTGGGTGCGGATGCCGTGGTGTCAAAGCCCGCCCTTGCTGCCGCACGATGCTGCCGAATACCGGATCCCTCGGCAGCTCCCAAGATCTAGGGAACCCGCCGACGGGATGATTCCCAAAGGATCTGCCCGAAAAACAGCCAGAGCGCCGGAATCACCAACCACGGATACAATTCCTGCCATTGAACGAAACGTTTTTGCACCAATTCGCGTTTCTCCAGGACATCAATCTGCCGATAAATGCCATCGAGTGTATGCGAGTCGCGCGCCTGAAAAAACTGACCTCCCGTCGCCCGCGCCGTCTTGCTCAGATCATGATTCGCGGCCGACGAGGGCGGGACGGTTTCCGGTCCGATCAAGACGGTGTAGATCTTGACCTTCGCCCGGATCGCGGCGTTCACCACGCCGGGATCATTCGGGCGCGGGCCGGCGGAATTCTCACCGTCCGTGATGAGAATGATCACCCGGCTCCGGTCGGAATCCTTCTTGAGGAAATTCGCGCTGGCCAGCAACGCCCAGCCAATGCCCGTGCCGGTCGCCAGCTCCGTCTCCCGCAGGGCCGTCAACGCGTAATTGTGATCGAGCGTCAACGGGCTCACCAGAAACGGCGTGCGGGCGAAGCAGACGATGCCGATGCGATCATTCGGCCGGCCGGCCACGAATTTCGTCGTGACTTCCTCAAGCGCCTTGCGCCGGCTCACGCGTCGCCGTTCCAGTCGAAAATCCTCCTCGGCCATGGAACGGCTGAAATCGAGCGTGAGCATGATGTCGATGCCTTTGCTCGGATCGGGCGATTCGCCACGCGGAATCCGGGGCCGGGCCAGGGCCACGAGCAGCAACGCAATGGGCAGCAGCGCGAGGGCGAACTTGCCGGCGCCCCGCCCGCGTCTCGGCCCGGGAAGCAGCGGGCCCAGACCCCGCAAAGTCGGGACGGTGATCGAGGGAACCGGGCGTCGCCGGCCGAGATACCACGCCAGCAAGGGCAGCGCCAGCAGCGCGAGCAATCCCCACGGATGGAGAAAGGTGAGATCGCCGGGAAGTTTCACGCCGCGCCTCCGGGTCGGGCTGCGGCCGGCGGATTGGCCGCGCGCGCCGAGCTCTGGATGAATTGAATCGCGGTTTCCACGGATTGGACCATTTCCGCCTGGGTCGCCGGTTGCCGCGCAAATTTGGCGAGATCACAGAAGCCCAGAAATTGGGCCAGGATCTGTCGTTGCGGGATCGAAAGGTGCGCACTTTCGGCTGCCAACGTGAGAAACTCACGAGTGGTCTGGTAGCGAATCGGCATGGCGTGCGCGCCCTCGATAAAGACCCGCAGAATCTCACTCGCCTCGATGGCCAGATCGTAATGCTTCATACTCGGAACTCGCGCCCTCAGAGCCAGCAACCGGCGCAACGCCTCGTCTCCCGGCCAAGGCTCCGGCGGACTCGCCAACGCGGGAGCCGCGAACATCCGCTGGCGGCGAAACCACCGGTCCAGTCCCCAGACCAGAGCGCCCAGCAGGAGCACGGTCAGCAGCACCACCCAGGGGTTCTGCCACCAGATCGGGGGCGGCACCAGCGTCAGGTCATCAATGAGATTCGTGCGATTCAAAGGGCCATTTCCTTCAGGCAACGCGACGACGGGCGGCCCGATCGAGAAAACGCTGGAGCCGCTGGGGCCAGGCTTCGTCCAACCGCACTGTGAGATCGGGAATGCCGCCGAGCCGGCAAACGGACCGGAATTCATTCGACCGTTGCGCCGCCGCCGTGGCGTAGGCGTTGCGGACCCGCTCATCGCCGGCGTCCACTTCGCAAATGTCCCCGGTCTCCGCATCCCGGACCAGGACCACGCCGACATCCGGCAATTCCATTTCCCGTGGATCCTGCAAGCGCAGCGCCAGCACTTCATGGCGCTGATTGGTCGCCTTGATCGCCCGGGTCCACTGGGCCTCGTTCGCGTCCAGGAAGTCCGAGATCACGAACACCAGGGCCGGCCGGTGCAGCAGATTGTTGAGAAAGTTCAACGGCGCCGTCAGGGCCGTGCCGTGCGATTTGATTTCGCTGAAGAGCAACTCGTGCAGCAACCGGGTCACATGGGACCGCGTCTTGCGCGGCGGAATGAAACGCTCCACCCGGTCGGTAAAGGTGATCAATCCGACGCGATCCCCTTCCCGCACCGCGCTGAAGGCCAGGGACCCGGCAAGCACGGCCGCCAGTTCCCGCTTCGTCGCGGCCGGTACCTGCGGCCCGTCGACGGTTCCAAAATGACCACTGGCGGAAACATCCACCAACAGCATGACCACCAGCTCGCGATCCTCGATGTGCCGCTTGATATAGGGTTTCCGCAGGCGGGCAGTGACATTCCAGTCGATCCGCCGCACGTCGTCGCCGGGGACGTATTCCCGGACATCCGCAAAATCCATTCCGCGCCCCTTGAACACGCTCGTGAGCCGGCCGCCCATTAACTGCTCACTGACCACCCGGGCACGGACTTCCACCTGCCGGAGGCGTCGGAGATAATCCGGGGGAAGCATGTCCGCGACCGATCAGGGAACCTTCACCTTGCCCAGCAGGACCTGCACGAGGGTTTCCGGCGTCACCTCTTCCGCCTCGGCTTCATAGGTCAGCAACAACCGGTGCCGCAGAACGTCCGGCGCGATCAGCTTGACGTCGTCCGGGGTCACATGCGCGCGGCCTTCCATCACCGCACAAGCCCGCGCCGCGAGCGTCAGGTTGATCGTGGCCCGCGGGCTCGCACCGATCCGCACAAAGCGCTTCAACTCCGCCGCCACCCCTTTGCCAACCGTTGCCTCCCGGGTCGCGATCACCAGGCGCACGATGTAATCCCGGATCAACGGATCCACATGCACCCCGTTGACCAGGCTTTGGTAACCCACGATTTCCTCGGGCGTCACCACGGCATTGAGCGAGAAATTCGGCTTGGTCGTGGCCATGCGATCCAGGATCTGCAATTCCTCCTCGGCGTTCGGATACCCGACGATCACCTTCAGCATGAAGCGATCCATCTGGGCTTCCGGCAGCGGATAGGTGCCTTCCTGCTCAATCGGGTTCTGGGTGGCCAGCACCAGAAAGGGATCGGGCAGCTTGAACGTCGCGTCACCAATCGTGACCTGGCGTTCCTGCATCGCTTCCAGCAGGGCCGATTGCACCTTGCTGGGCGCGCGATTGATTTCATCCGCCAGCACCAGATTGGCGAAGATCGGCCCCTTGCGGGTCGAGTACGTGCCCTTCAGCGGATCGTAGATCAGCGAGCCGGTGATGTCGCCCGGCAGCAGGTCCGGAGTGAATTGGATCCGCTGGAACTGGCAGTGCGTCGCCCCACTCAGGGCGCTCACGCTGGCGGTCTTGGCCAGTCCCGGCAACCCCTCGAGCAGGATGTGTCCCCGGGCGACCAGGCCGACCACCAGACGATGCACCAAGGCGCGCTGCCCCACGATGACCCGCCCGACCTCGGTGCGTACCCGTTCCAAGTGTTCCGCGGCAGCCTTCAGCTGGGCGGCGAATTCCGGTGAACTGGACATAAATTCAATTTCAGGAGCAATGCACCCGCCTCGACCCCAATACAGGACCGGGTACGGAAGCGGGAACCATCCTTGATTTCACGGCGGAAGCAAAATTCCGTTCACGATTTGACGGCCGGAGTGGCCGTGCGGCGGGATCCACAAACCGCCGCACCGGAACGCCCAAGGGAAGCGCCGGTCCGACCCGAAAAACCAGAAAATACTCCGAACCCACGCGACGCCGGCGGGCCAATCGGAAAAGCGATGCCTCCGCCAGCCGGGGATGCCCCTGGCCGTCGGCCACCGTCGGCGCGGCCGATCCCCCGATCAGCCAGGGACACCAGGTCAGGTGCATTTCCTGCACCACGCCGGCGCGAAATAAGGCATCGTTCAGTTCCCCGCCCCCTTCGCTCAGCACCTGCTTTACCCCGTGGGTTCGCCCCAGCCAATCCAGCACGGCGGTCCAATCGACCTCCGGACCTTCCGACACAAACACTCCGGCTGCCTGCGCCCGAAACCAGCGCAGCGCCGACGATGGCGCCCGGGGAGTGGTGACCACCAGGATCGGACCGTAATCACGGCGCCAAATCTCGGCTTCCCGGGACAGACTGCCGGAACCCGTGACCACCACGCGCAACGGAAACGCCGCCCGACCCGCCCGCACTCGTCGACGGGTAAACTCCGGTCCGCCGTTGCCCAGGGTCGAGCGGGATTGCTCAATCGTCCGGGCTCCGCAAAAAATGGCGTCCGCTCCGGTGCGCAGCTCGTACAGATGCTGTTCGTCGCGGGGACTGCCAAAGCTGGTGAGACGACGGTCCGCCGACGCGATCTTGGCATCGGCCGAGATCGCCATGTTGACGTAGACAAAGGGCAAAGGAGAACGCGGAGGCATCAGTCTCGTGGACACAGTGCCGACAGAATGCCCGAAGAAAAGGGGAACCCGGAACTCGTCCCGGTGTCTCACCACATGCCAAACGCGCCGTCCTCCCCGTATTCGCGCGAACTCCGGTAGCGTCGCATCCGCGCAATCGGCTTCCAGCTCACTGATCCGTCCAGCAGCCCGACATTGCCGCCGAGGGCACCGATATTGACGGGCGTGTGATTGGACGCCCCGGGAACATTGGCGAAATAGGAATCCTCCCGAACCCGGGGTCCCTGGGCACCGTGCGGGGCGAGGATCCGCTGGTAGCTGTAGCAATAGGTGTTGAGATCGGCCAGCAGCACCAGGGCGGGATCGTCGGTGAGCTTCTGTGGGGAGACCCATTGATTGGTAATCGCGCCGAGCAGATCCCAGGGCGTGTCCGTGTGTCCCCCCAGATAGTGGTAACCGATGGCGATGCCGTACATGTCCTGACGGCGCCAGTTGGGTCTATCCTGAAACCAGCGGGACAGATTCGGGCAGTCCAAAACCTTCAGGGTTCCGGTGTAGACGAGCAGGTTGGTCTTGGTTCGGCTCGACAGTATCGGCGTGTGGGTGTCCTGCGTGTTCATGTTGTCAGTTCCCGCGGCCGGAAGGAACTGCCGAAAATCCGCTCCGTACAAGTGCGTGGCGAGAATAAACTGGCGGGAATTGCTCTCGCACGCGACCCGCCGCGCCCGTTCCCGGGTGCCGGAGAGCGTCGGCAACAGCAGTCCCGCCAGCAGGGCGATGATGCCGATCACCACCAGCAACTCGACCAGAGTAAACGCGGCATCACCTCGCCTCTGACCCGCCCCCTGCCCTTCCTGGAACCGGCAGGACGCCACTGTCGAACGGTCGGAGAGCATTCCGTTCATGACAATTCAGCTTCACGTTGCGACATCCGGCCGGGGGAGCGAAGGCGCCCCGGACCCACTTTGAAATTTTCCAAAGTGAACGCTCCACCCTAGCGAAGGACCGGACGCGCTTCAATGCCTACCCAGCAATCAAAAACCGAGAGTCTCCGCGAGGCTCCCGCGTCGGGGCGTGACTTCGTCACCCGCTGGCTCGTCGGGAGTCTCGCGCCACCGGACCGAAGGGATACTCGCGAGGACTCTCGTACCACCTTTCGCGCTGGCCTCCGGCCACAAACCCGGTGTGGAGAGTCTCCGCGAGAGCCAGGCACCCGTGCTGGGGCGTGGCTCCGTCACCGGCTGGCTCGTCGGAGACTCCACCTTGATTGCAGGCCTCCGGCCACCGAACGGCCCTTTAAAATAGTGCAAGAAACGCAACCCGCCCTGTGCTACCTTCGGAAAGCGTCCACGGTTGATGACAACTTGCGATCCAGTTCGGGTGGCACGGATCCCCCGGGGATTGGGTTTCACCCTGATTGAACTTCTGGTGGTGATTGGCATCATTGCGATCCTCGCCGCGTTGCTCCTGCCCGCGCTGACCCGCGCCAAGGCTTCCGCTCTCAGCACCAGTTGTCTGAGCAACCTCCGGCAATTGCAGATCGCCTCACTCAGCTACACCCACGATCATGGTGATCAACTGATCCTCAACAACTACGTCTACGTCGTCGGCGTCACCGACCGGCCGTTCGAGGCGGAGTCCTCGTGGTGCCCGGGAAATGTCCGCCAGGACACCACCCCTTCCAACATCGTCGCCGGTCTGATCTATCCGTATCTGAAATCGGTCGCTGTCTTCCACTGTCCCGCGGATCGTTCCCTGATTTTCACCACCAATCAGCCGATTCGCCGGCTGCTGCGGACCCGCAGTTACAACCTGAACATCTGGCTGAACAGCGACGTGCTCCTGGAAGGCTCGGTCACCCTGTCGGAGGCCGCCCGGCGCTCGCCCGCGGAGATCTTCGCGTTCATTGATACCCATGAGGATTGCATCACGGATCCAACCTTCGGTATCTACCCCGCCAATGATGAGGGCTACGGCGACGTCTGGATCGACACCCCGGCGGACCGGCACAATCAGGGTGCGAACATGAGTTTTTTGGATGGCCATGTGGAGCACTGGCGCTGGCTCGTTCCCAAGCCGTGCGATGGCTGGGCCATTGACGTCCGTGGGCCCCAGGATCAGGCGGATCTGCGACGGCTTCAGAAATGCCTGCCGATACCGCGCGAGGTCAACTGACGGGCCCACTGCCGCCGGCGCCGGACGACGACGAAGTTGGACGCGGTCAGGCGAAGTGAATTTCTTCTTTCGCCGGGCACCGGTTTCCACGACTGGTCCGCCCCAGCATGCATCTCTCTTCCATCGACTGGGTCATCATGGCGATCTCCTTCGCCGTGTATCTGGTCATCGGAATATTTGTCGGTCGCTCCACCGGCAAGGACTACTCCAGCTATTTTCTTTCCGGCCGTTCCATGCCCTGGTGGCTGCTGGGCACTTCCATGGTGGCGACAACGTTTGCCACCGACACGCCGGGATTGGTGGCCGGCATCGTCCGCCAGAAGGGGGTCGCCGGAAACTGGATCTGGTGGAGCTTTCTGCTGACGGGAGCGACGACCGTCTTCTTCTTCGCCAAATTGTGGCGTCGTTCCGGGCTTTTGACGGACGTTGAATTCTACGAACTGCGCTACTCCGGTCGTCCGGCGGCGTTTCTCCGCGGCTTTCGTGCGGTTTACCTGGGCTTCTTTTTCAATCTGGTGGTCATGGCCAACGTGACGCTTGCCGCGATCAAGATCGGCGGCGTCATGCTGGGCCTCTCGCCGCTCCAGACCATTTCAATCGCGAGCGTGGTGACGCTCGCCTATTCCACGATTGGCGGACTCACCAGCGTGCTCTTGACCGATCTGGTCCAGTTCATCATCGCGATGGTGGGATCGGTGTGGGCCGCCTGGTATGTCATGCATTTGCCGGAGGTGGGCGGGTGGACGCAGGCTTTGGCGCGACCGGAGATTGCCAGCAAGCTCGCCATCATTCCCGACTTCGCCACCGCGGACTGGAAGACGGTGATCATTCCGGTCTTCCTGATGCCGCTGGTGGTGCAATGGTGGTCCATTTATTATCCGAGCGCCGAACCCGGTGGTGGCGGCTACGTCGTGCAGCGGATCCTGGCGGCCAAGGACGAAAAGCATGCCGCCGGGGCGGCGCTGTTTTTCAATTTCATGCACTACGCGATCCGACCATGGCCGTGGATTGTCGTGGGTCTTTGTTCGCTGATCGTTTTCCCGGATCTCGCCTCGCTGCAGAAGCGCTTTCCGAATATTCCCGCCCAATTCATCCAGCACGACCTCTCGTATCCCGCCATGCTGACCTTCCTGCCGCCCGGACTTTTGGGGGTGGTCGTCACCTCACTGATTGCCGCCTACATGAGCACGATGAGCACCCAGGTGAATTGGGGATCGAGCATACTGGTCAACGACGTCTGGAACCGCTTCATCAACCGCAAGGCCTCCGATCGGGAACAGGTCTGGGTCGGCCAGGGAATCACCGTTTTCCTCATGCTGTCGGCGTGCCTGCTCGCCCTGGTGATGAAGGATTCATTGTCCAATTTCCAACTGCTTTTGCAGGTGGGCGCCGGAACGGGATTGATCTTTCTCCTGCGCTGGTTCTGGTGGCGGATCAATGCGGCGGCTGAATTCACCGCCATGGTGGTTTCTTTCGCCTGCGCGGTGTTCTTCGCCGTCGTCCCGACGGGACTCGCCGAGTGGCAACAAATGCTGGCCAGCATCGGCATTACGACTGTCGCCTGGGTGGGCGTGGCTTTTGCGACGCCGCCCACGGACACACGGACGCTGCAGGAGTTCTACCGGCGGATTCAACCCGCAGGCCCGGGCTGGGAACCCGTGATCGCCGCCGCCGCCAGGAATCAGGAGAATCTCCGCAAGCCCGGAAGCGGTTCCGATCTGCCGGCAGCGCTGCTCGGTGCCAGTGCGTCGGTGGCCTCCGTGTGGTCTCTCATTTTTGCCGGCGGCTACGCCGTCTACGGCAAACCCGTTGCCGCACTGATCTGTTCCGGCATCGCGGCGATCAGCGGGTTCGTCGTGGCATCGGTCTGGCCGCGCTTAAAGTGGAGTTGAACGTTCACCGGCGGGCAGCCGCAACCCCGCCAGAATATCCGCCACCAATTCCTCAGGGGTTCGGGCGATGTCGAGCGGAAGCACATCCGCCGGCATTTCCAGGGTGACAAACTGACTGTCCAGCAGCGTCACCGGCATAAAATGTCCGGTCCGTGCCTTCATGCGTCCCGCGATGAGTTCCTTCGGACCATGAAGATGCACAAACCGCACCCACGGTTCCCCCTTCAACAACCAATTGCGATGAATCTCCTTCAGCGCCGAACACGCGATCACCGCCGACCTTCCCGCCGTCTGCGTGGCCCGCATGTAGGTCGCGACGGCGCCCAGCCACGGCTTCCGATCCTCGTCGGTCAGCGGTTGACCGGAACGCATTTTATCCACGTTGGCGGCCGGATGAAATCCATCGCCATCCCGGAATTCCCAATCCAACCGCTGGGCCAGACGCTCCCCCACGGTGGTTTTTCCCGAGCCCGAGACACCCATTACGATGACAACCATATCAAACTCTAAGCACCGGTTTTGGGCTTCAACAAATTTCGAGCGGTAAACATTTGGCCCGCTGCCGGGAGGACAACCGCACAATCAAGGTTTTGTCGGTGCCGGGGTCGAACCGATCCGCTTCAGTTTCGGTCCCGCGGCCGTGTCCTCGATGAGCCAACCCGCGGCCTTGACCTGTTCCCGCAGCGCATCGCTGCGCGCAAAGTCCTTCGCTTTTTTCGCCGCCATCCGCTCCTGGGCCAGGGCGATAATTCCCGCGGGCGCTTCGTCCACCGGCTTGGCGCCGAGCCCCAGCACCGTGTTGACACGCTCCCAATCGGCCAAAGCCGCCGCCGCTTGGGTGGCAGAAATTTCACGATCTGCCAACGCCCGATTGGTCTCACGCACCCATTCAAACACGACCGCCCACGCTTTCGACAGATTGAGATCGTCGTCCAGAGCCGCGGTGAAAACGGCCAACCAGCGACCCACGCCGGCGCCGGTCCCGGCCTTCGCGTTGGCCGCCAGTTCGCGCAATTTGTCGAGGCACTCGTCGACGCGTGCCAGTTGGGCCCGAGCGCCGTCCAATCCCTCCAGCGTGAAATTGAACGTCTCACGGTAGTGCCCGCTCAGCAGCAAGGTTCGAATTTCACGTCCGGTGAATCCCTTCGCCAGAAGATCGCGCACGGTGAAGAAGTTGCCGAGGCTCTTGCTCATCTTCCGGCCTTCCACCAGCAGGTGCGCAGCGTGGAGCCAGTGCTTCACGAACGGTTGTCCCGGGGCTTGCAGTCCGGCCCCCTCGCTCTGGGCGATTTCATCTTCGTGATGGGGAAAGACCAGATCCTCGCCACCCACGTGCAGATCAAAACTGGGACCCAGCAGCGCCATGCTCATCGCCGAACACTCGATGTGCCAACCCGGCCGGCCCTCCCCCCACGGACTCGGCCAGAACACTGCCCCATCGTCCGGCCCGCGAGCCTTCCAAAGCGCAAAATCCGCCACGTTGTCCTTCTCATATTCGTCGCTGGCCACCCGCTCGGTCGGGCGTTGATCCTCCACGTTCAACTTCACCAATTGACCATATTTGCAACCGCAACCGCGATATTTCTCGATGCTGAAATAGACCGAACCATCCGCCGCCGGATAGGCGATGCCCCGCTGCTCGAGTTTGCGAATCAGTTCGATGATCGGGGCGATGTAATTCGTGGCGCGGGGCAGATGGTGCGGACGCTGACAATGGAGCGTGTCCAGGTCGGCCAGAAACGCCTCGGTATACCGGCCCGTAAACGCCGCGAGGGTCGTGTTCTGCTCGCGGATTCGGCGGATGATCTTGTCCTCGACATCCGTGATGTTCAGTACGTGGGTCACCGCAAATCCTCGGAACTCCAGAACTCGCCGCACCAAATCGCCAAAGACAAAAGTGCGGAAATTTCCGATGTGCCCGTAGTCATATACGGTCGGGCCGCAGCAGTAGACGCCCACCTCGGGCTGTCCCTGCGCATTCCGGCGCTCCGGAAACAGGGGCACGAAGGGCTGCACCTGGCGCGTCAGCGTATTGAAGAATTGCAACGACATGATGCCGCGCACGGTACGCAGAATGCGCGACGGGAAAAATCAAACCGCAGGGGAATGTAACCCGGCCCTATCGCGCGCCCCTCCGGCCAGCTCTGCCCCACAGTCCGCCGGTCACTTCAGGATCAATCGGCCCCAGTCCTCCGGACGCCCCTGAACACCGCCGCGCGGCGTCCACGCCAGGCGTGATTTGTTGATGTTCTCCCCCGGCACCGCATTGGTTTTGTCGCCGTCGTAAATCAGAACATTGAACCCCAACTCCCGGTTTCGCCCGGGTGTAATGCCAATTTCAGCGAGCGGAATGGCGGCCCGGATGACGTAGCCATCCGCCGTCCGCCATGAGGTCAGATGGGTCCCCGGCGCCGTTTCCTCGATTCCGCCGGGACGCGCATCGGCATCCCGGGCCGCCCGGACCTTGCCCGTCGAATCGAATGGGAAGATCCCCAACTTGTAACACGCCAGCGTATGTTCCGAACCGGGCTTGGGATCGAAACACAACTCCACCGAATCACTCCGCCAATGTCCCTTGATGTCGTCAGGAGCGATGTTGCTGACGACCACATCGTCGGTCACCGCCACTTCGACAAAAAGGGTCTCGGCCTGGTGGGCGATCCGGACCACCGCCTGATTATCGGCGGCATCGCGGGTTTTGCCCTCCCAAAGATTTGTATGACTGATGGTGAACTGGGCGGTGGCTTCCTCCCAACGGGCTTCCCGGTCCAATTTCAGCAACCCAGCCGCGAGGGGCGCCACAAAACGCGGCACCACATGCAAGCGCGCCGACGCCGGGAAACCTCGCCCGACCGTCGGCGGCGCCGCCTTCACCTGGTAGTCGCCGCGCGCCCCCGCCGGCACCCCCACCCGCACCCAGGCCAGCGAATTCACCCGGCCTGCTTCAGGCCGGCGGATTCCGACGGGCGACCAACCGGGGGGCCATTCCCATTGAATGCCGGCCAACTCCACCCCGGGCGGAACTTGAAGGGCGATCTCATTCGTCATCCCGGCAACAACCGGCACGTCGGGTGTGAAGGAAGCGGCCGCGTGTTCGATGCCATTCCGTCGCACAAACTCGCGGTAACGCGCCACGGCCGGCCGGGGTTGAAAAAACGACTCGCCCTCGGAATCGGCGTCCGATTCCGATGTCCGGGGCGGCGAGACCGGCCGTATCGCAGCCGGTTCCCCGACCAACGGCAGGCCGCGAAACAAGTCCGTCTCATCGGCTTCAAACGGCACCACGCTTTTCACCAACTGCAGCCGCTGCGGCCGTAAAAACCACGGGGAATTGCCAAAGTTACCAAAGGCCTGCGAACGGTGATGCGCCAGCGCCTGGGCCGCGACGTGGGCGGGAACACGACCGTCCGGCAGCGCGTTGGTCGTCGCCAGGGTGGCCATGTAGGGACCGTTCCCTCCGAAATAAAGTTTGCGCGTTTGCCAGGTCGACAAGCCCTCATGGGTGATCTGCTCGGGGAAAACCCGCGCATCCGCCGCCGCCTCGAATGCCTCCACCGCGAGCCAACCCGCTGCCTGATGGTTGCCGTGCTGCCCCGGTGTGGGAGCGGGATTCATCGTCACCATCACCTCCGGACGCAATGCGCGAACGAGGCGGACCAGTCGCCGCAGCGAATCGTCGTGTCCCCATTTTTCCAGGGTCACCGCCAGGCTCTCGGTGTAGGCGAAATCCTCCCGGTCGAGAAAATAGGTGAACCGCACACCCAACACCTGGAGGCAATTGCGCAGTTCCGCCTCGCGCAGCACGCCCAGACTCGGGCCGTACTGGGTCCCGACCATGTTGCCGCCGCCTTCTCCACGGGTGCAATAGACATGGGCGACCCGGCGCCCCTGCCGCAAGGCCAGGTCCGCCACGAGGGGCGCAATCCCCGTTTCATCGTCCGGATGGGCGAAGACTCCGAGCACATCAGTCTTCAGCAACGCCGCCCCCTGGGGCGGCGCCGGATCCGCACCCCGGAGGCTCGCGAAGAGCACGCAACCAAGCCATCCGGACAGCAGGCCGGACTTGCGAGGGAATTTCATGTCCGGCAGCAAAGCACTCGAATCGGCATCCGGGCAAGGAAACGATTCGCCCGCCACCGACCCGCGTCGCACCACCGCGCCACCGCCTTCGGACGGACACCCTTCACGATCCCTGTGAGCCGCCTCTCGTGCGGCCGTGTGCTTGCCGGTGGTTTCCTTGACGAGGAAAACCTACCCGGGATACTAACGCTGTTGTTTCACCGCCCGCCTGATCGCACCACCCTATGCCCGTTGCGAAAAAAAAGTCGAGTTCGCACCGGGTGAGTTCGCCCCCGACGCCGTCGTCGCCCCCACTCCCCACCCCCCCGTCGGCGCCTCCGGCCGCCGGGTCCGCCCGTTCCACCGACCGCAATCGCCCGCCGGGACGCCCGCCCACGCTCCCGGCGCCGGCGGCGCACTCGACCGCGGTGGCATCTCCCGTGGGATTGATCCCAACTGGGACCACGGATGTCGACTTGACGGAAAACATCCGGGAGTTGCTTCGCCTGGCCCGGGAACAAGGCTACCTGACGTACGGCGACATCAACGACGCGCTGCCCGAGGGCATGTTCAGCCCGGACACGCTGGAGAATCTTTACGTAAAACTTCGCGGCCTGGAGATCGATATCGTCGAGCAAGCCGAAGTGGACCGGGTACACCAACCGGAACCCGTTGAGGAGGAGGAGAAGGGCAAGGCGGACATTCTGGACGATCCCGTCCGGATGTACCTGAAGCAAATGGGGGCGGTGCCGTTGTTGACCCGGGAGCAGGAGGTGGAGATTTCGCGACGGATCGAGGAAAATGAAAACGAGATCCGGCGCCTGGTGCACAGCTTCGGCTTTGCCGCGAAGGAACACCTCGCGCTCGCCGAGAAGCTGACCGCCGATCCTCCGCGGGAGCGTTACGACCGGGTCGTGGTGGATTCGCTGGTGGAACGGCGGGACGAACACTTGATGATCTTGCGACGGCTCCACCGGGATGTCCGCCGTCTGGACGCCGAGGCCGACAAAAAATGGCGCGAATGCGTCCGACTGCCGGCCACGGGAAAGCGTCGCGAACAGGCCCTCGTCGAATTGAAACGCCTCGGCAGTCGCCTGCAGAAATCGTTCATCCGTTTTGGTTTTCGACAACGGGTGCTCGAGGAGATGTGCCATGTGGCGGACTCCTTCAACGAACGCTTTCTGTCCTCGCTCCGGCAAATCGAACAACTGCAGGCGCGGAAGCAGGAACCGCAGATCATCGCCATCCTCGATGCCGAAGTGCGCAAGATGACCGCGCTGGAGGAGTTCGTCCGCGCCGAGCACGGCGCCTTCATCCTCGCCTTCACCCAGTTGAAGCACTTCGAGAAAAAAGCCCTGCAGGCGAAGACCGAAATGGTCGAGGCGAACCTGCGACTCGTCATTTCCATCGCCAAACGTTACACGAACCGGGGGCTTTCCTTCCTCGACCTCATCCAGGAGGGAAACATGGGCCTGATGAAGGCGGTCGAAAAATTCGAGTACCAGCGCGGTTTTAAATTCTCCACCTACGCGACCTGGTGGATCCGGCAGGCGATCACCCGGGCGATCGCCGATCAGGCCCGGACGATCCGCATTCCCGTGCACATGATGGAGGTCCTCAATCGCGTCATGCGGGTGCAGAAACAGTTGTTCCAGGACTACGGACGCGAAGCCACCGCGGAGGAACTCGCCGAGGAAATCGAACTCCCGGTGGAGCGGGTCCGCAGCATCATGCGGATGGCCCAGCAACCGATCTCCCTTCAGTCGCCCGTCGGCGAGGCCGAAGACGCGAATTTTGGAGATTTTATCGAAGACAAAACCGCCGCCAATCCGTGGCAGGCCACCAGCTTCAACCTGCTGCGGGTCAAGCTGGCCAGCGTCCTCGATTCGCTCAGCCTCCGCGAACGTCAGGTGCTCGAATTGCGCTTTGGGGTCGTGGATGGCTACAGCCGCACGCTCGAAGAAGTGGGCCGACAATTCAAGGTGACCCGCGAACGCATCCGTCAGATCGAGGCCAAGGCGCTGCGAAAAATGCGCCACCCGACCCGACTCCGCCAACTACAGGGTTTCCTCGAAAACGACGAAGTGCCCATCTGACGGCTCGGCGTTACTGCGTACTTCGCCCGGGCTGCCCGGGGCGGCTACTGCGCCTTCGCCGCGTCGAGGATGGCCTCCACCAATTCCGCGGCGCTCCACTCATTGCCGCGGAAAATGCGCCGGACCCGGCCCGCGCGATCCAGCACCACCGTGCGCAGTTTGTGGGACAACCGGTCGGGGGTCACGTTGAGGGCAAACTCCACTTCAAAGTGACTGCTCAGCGGCTGGATTTCCTGGTACGAACCCGTCGCAAAGGTCCAGTACGCCGGATCCGCTTCATACCGGCTGGCGAATTTGCTCAATACCCTCGGCGTGTCGTAATTCGGGTCCATGGTGATGCTGAGCAATCGCCAGTCTGGAGGCGCGTTCCTGCGCTCTTTCAGCGTGTTCTGAGCGCTGTGAAACCGGGCCGTCACGCGCGGACAGAAATCCGGCATCGGGCACCGCGTGAAGATGAAGTTAAACGCCAGGACCTTGCCGCGATAATCCGCCAGGCGGATCACTTGTCCCAATTGATTGGTCAACGTGTAGTCCGTCAGCAGGTCCCCTTCCCGCAAGACCGGCACGTCCCGAAAAAAGGAAACCGCCGTCGGGTCATTCAAGACCACCTCGACGGGCGACACCACCGCCGGCCCCACGTTGCTCAAGACCTGAAAATGATCCACCCAGGAATCCTCCGCGGCGACGTGAAACTGGAAGCGCACCGCGTCATTGGCGGACAAACCCCGGAGCACCGCCGCGTTGGTGGCGTCGAAATTCATCGTCATGGATTCCATGTAGCCCGGGATCGCCTCGTGCTTGATCACCACATTGGTGCCATCCGGTTTCAATTCCCGAATGATCCCGTTGACGGTGTACGTGGTCACGGCCTCGGCGGTTCCCGCCGTTTCACGGTGCGAACACCCCGCCAGCACGACCCCGATGCACAGGACAAGCCACCACACCACTCGACGCGGGAAGGAATCAAAAGGAACCCGGCACATGAAGAGTTACAGTGCCCGCCGATTCAATGGCCGCAAGCTCCTTCCCCGCCACGGCCCAATTCTGCTGACACCACCGCCCTCCTCGCTTACGAACCCTCATGCGCCTGAGCTATCGCCGCTTCGACCTGCATTTCCGCCATGCGTGGGCGATCGCCACGGATGTCCACGCCGGACAAATCGCCGCGAGCGCCACCTATCCGGTGGTGCTGGTGGAGTTGACCGACGCGCAGGGTCGCTCCGGC
>JAYTHD010000001.1:0-7331 GCA_043732975.1 Verrucomicrobiota bacterium | reverse complement strand
GTGCTTCCAGCCGCCGAAAGTAGAAGCCCGTACAGAGCGAAAAGGCAAACGACGATCGGTGCGGAATTCTTCATTGATTCACTCGGGATTCTACGGCCTGCCGGCGAACCCGCCACCATTTCGGCCGTTGATTTGGGTGGCGATGGGATTGCGCGCGGCGATGCCACGGAGTGGCTGGTCGGTGCCTGCGGGTGGCGAATCCGGGGCGGCAACTTGCGTGAAAAAAAGTTTGTCGCTCTCGCCCTCACCGCCTAACCATCGCGCTCGGTGTTGGTTGCGCCCGTGGCGGAATTGGCAGACGCGCTAGATTCAGGTTCTAGTGAGTAACATCGTACAGGTTCAAGTCCTGTCGGGCGCACCATTTCAGGCGATCTCGGCGTTCGTGAGGCGTCCAGCTTAGGTTTTCATCCTCTGGCGGCTGGTTCGGCAGTCGGTTCTGACAACCGGTGAAGTGGCGCTTTGACAGTTTATGGACTGGCCACTACGGGTCCCGGGCGGGTTGCCCGCGTGAACTAGAATATCAACCTCAATTCGTTATGCCTATCGCTGTCGGCTCCAAAGCCCCGGACTTTACCCTCAAATCCAAGAGTGCCACCGGTCTCGCGGACGTAAAACTCTCGGCCAACTTTGGCTCCAAGAACACCGTTCTCCTTTTCTTTCCGCTGGCCTTCACCGGCGTTTGCACCCAGGAAATGTGCGATATCACGGCGGGATTGGGGCAATACGCCGGTCTGGGTGCGGATGTCATCGGCATCAGCGTGGACAGCCCGTTTGCCCAGGAAGCGTGGGCCAACCAGCACAAAATCGGCATCAAGCTGGTCAGTGATTTGAACAAGGAAACCACCAAGGCTTTTGGCGTGTTGTTTCCGATGTTGGCCGGCGTGGGCGACACTTCAGCACGCGCGGCGTTTGTCATCGGCAAGGATGGCATCATCCACTATTCGGAGCAGACGGCAACGCCCAAGGATTTGCCCAACTTCACGGCGGTAAAGGAAGTGCTGGCCAAGTTGCCGTAGGCAGTCCCCGGGGGGGCGGCCAGTCATCGAAAAGTGCCCGCGGCCGGCCGGGTCGGGATTGAGCCCGTCGCTGCCGGACCGCAAAAGCGGGTGATCCGTGGCCCGTTGATGCCTGGTTTACCAGTCTCTTTTAACGGCTGGGCGGGTCGAAACGGGCGGGCTCCACTGAAAAATCCGCTGGCCAACTTGCGTTTTGGAATGAACGTTTGGAGCTCAATTCTCCGACTCATTTTATGAAACGCGCCCCGTTCTCCAACCGCGCCCGCGGGTTTACCCTGATCGAGCTTTTGGTGGTCATTGCGATCATCGCCATTCTCGCCGGAATGCTGCTTCCGGCGCTTTCCCGAGCCAAGCTGAAGGCCACGGGCATCGCCTGCATCAGCAACCAGAAGCAGTTTGGCCCTGGCCTGGGTGATGTATGCCTCCGAGAACCAGGATCGCTTGGTCAATTTCCTGCAAAATAAGAATGCCGGCGGCGATATCCCGTGGCGCTACGAGTCGGGGCCGGTGGCCGCCGTGATTCCGGCTGGCACCAGTCCGGAGAAGCGGATCCAGTTGGTTATTGAAAACGGTTACCGTCAGGGGGCCCTGTTCAATTATGCGCCCAGCCCGGGTGTCATCCACTGCCCGGGAGATACGCGGATCAAGCTGAAGGCCGGGAAAGGGTACACCTACGTCAGCCTGTCCGGAGTCGGCAGCTTGAATGGCGAGGTGCCGGATGTCTTCAAGCTCTCGAGCCTCAACAGTGTCAGTGATCGTTTTGTGTGGGTGGAGGAAAACGATCCCCGGGGCGAAAACGTGGGTTCGTGGATCATGAATCAGGGAGATCCGAAGAACGATTACAAGGGGGCCAGCCTGGTGGATTCCACGGCTGTTTTCCACGGGGACTCCAGCACGTTCAACTTCGCCGACGGCCATGCCGATTCCAAGAAGTGGGTGGATGCGGTCATGAAGAAATACTCGGCGAACATGGATCCGAACAAATTCAGCGCCTCGCCCAACGATACCCAGGCGCCCAATGACGTCCGTTGGTTGGCCCGCCGGTATCCCTCCAAGATCAATCCGTAATTCGCCGGCCAGATTCGGTCACGGCTGAGAGTCCCGATACCACGCCAGAGTTCGTGCCAGGCCCGTCCGCCAGTCGACCACGGGTTCGTACCCCAGGACCGACCGCGCGGCGCCGATGTCGGCGCAGGAGTGACGGACATCACCGGTGCGGGCTGGCTCAAATCGCGGGATGAGGTTCTGTCCGGTCAACGCGTTGAGGTCGGCCACCAGGCGATGGAGGTCGATGCGCTCGCCGCAGGCAAGATTGAAGACCTTCCCGACGACCTGGGCGGCGGGCGCGTGGATGGTGCGGAGGAGTCCGTCCACGACATTGTCGACATAGGTGAAGTCGCGGGATTGGGATCCATCGCCAAAAATGACCGGAGGCTCGCCACGAAGGAGCGTGGTGCAAAACTTCGCAATCACGCCGGCGTAAGGTGAATCGAAAGCCTGGCGCGGTCCGAACACATTGAAGAAGCGGGTGTTGACGAAAGGCAACCCCTGGTGTTTCGCCGCCAGCAGTCCGTACTGTTCGGCGGCGTACTTTTGCAAGGCGTCGGGCGAGAGTGGTTGCGCCGGCAGCCCTTCGTGCTTGGCCTCCACAGGTTGATCCCCATAGACACTGGAGGATCCCGCGAAGTTGATCCGCCTGATCGGCCGTCCTCGGCAGGTTTCCAAAAGCGCCAGCGTGGCGGTCAGATTTGTGGCGTGACTGGGCAGGGGTGCCTCAATGGAGCGCGGCACGCTGGGGAGCGCCGCGAGGTGAAAAACAACGTCGCGCCGTCCACGCAGCGTCGCAATAAATCGGCATCACCCACATCCCCCTCCACGCAGTCCACCGTTCCGAAGCCGCGGGCGGCGTCGAGATTGGCGGGTTGGCCCAGCGAAAAATCATCGAGCACCCGCGCCTGTCCGCCGTTCTGGAGCCACGCCGCGGTGAGGTGGGAACCGATGAAACCGGCACCGCCCGTAATCAATGCCTTCATGCTTTGAAATAGCGATCGGCGGGTATGTTTTGACTGGCAAACGCATTGCGGGTGTCCACCAGAAGCGCGGCGGCTTGCGCCACCAATGCGTAGTCCAACGCGCGATGATGAGTGACCAGCAGGACCAGATCGAAGCGGGAAACCGATTCCGACGTGAGTTCAACCCGCCTCTTCCCGGCAAATGCCGCGTGTTCGCGGCTGGGTCGGATGATCGGAATGTGGGGTCGTAAAAATCCACATGTGCTCCGGCGCCCACCAACAGCTTCCAAAGCGCGTAGGCCGGGCTTTCGCGATCATCGTCGACGTCCGGCTTGTAGGCGATCCCCAGCAGAAGAATTTGAGCCCCCGAAAGGGATTTATTTCTGGTGGCCAGGGCTTCCGAACACCGTTGAACGACGTAGGCCGGCATGGCGGTGTTGATTTCGCCGGCCAATTCGATGAAGCGCGTCACCTGCCCATATTCCCGGGCTTTCCAAGTCAGGTAAAAGGGATCGATGGGAATGCAGTATCCGCCCAGACCCGGGCCAGGATAAAAGGGCATGAAACCGAAGGGCTTGGTCTTCGCTGCGGCCAGGACATCCCAGATGTCGATACCCATGGCGGCGTAGACGACCTTGAGTTCATTCACCATCGCGATGTTGACCGAACGAAAGATGTTCTCCGTCAGTTTCACGGCTTCGGCGACCCGGCAATCAGCCACCGGAACGAGGGTCTTGATGGCGCGGCCGTACAACGCCAGGGCACGTTCCCGACACGCGGCGGTGAAGCCGCCGACAATCTTCGGAATATCTGCAACCCGCGATTGGGGGCTGCCCGGATCCTCCCGCTCGGGCGAGTAGGCGAGGTGGAAATCGACGCCGGCGCGAAGTCCGGAACCATGTTCCAGGACGCTGCGGAGTTCGGTGTCGGTCGTTCCCGGGTAGGTGGTGGATTCGAGGACCACGAGGCAGCCCGATCGCAGGTGGGGAGCGAGCGAGCGACCGGTGTTGAGAATGAAGCTCAGGTCCGGCTCCCGCTCGGGTTCATCCGCGGTTTGTCCGGCTCCCTTCTTCAAGGGCGTGGGAACGCAAAGGATCACCGCCTGACATTGCGTAATCCGGGAAAAATCGGTGGCTGTCTGGAACCTCCCGGCGTGGACCATGGCGGCCACCCGTTCGCCAGGAATGTGGAGGATGTAGGATTCTCCCTGCTGCAAGCGGGTCACCTTGGTTGAGTCCACGTCCAGCCCGATGACCGTCGAGCCCGCCTCGGCGAAATGCAGCGCCAACGGCAGACCGACGTAGCCCAGTCCGACAATGGCCACGGGACGGGGATCGTTCATGAGGAAGGCCGTTCGGCGGCGTTGTGCGCATGCAGTCGGGCATAGGCTCCTCCGCGGGCGAGGAGATCCGCGTGTGTCCCCACCTCCACGATTCGTCCTTCATGCAAGACGACGATGCGATCAGCGTTTTTGATGGTGCTGAGCCGGTGGGCCACGCAGAAGATGGTACGGCCGGGCCGGACTGCTTCCAACGCCATTTGCACCGCCCGTTCGGTTTCCGTGTCCAGGGCACTGGTGGCTTCGTCGAGAATGAGGATGGGAGCATTGCGGACCAATGCCCGTGCGAGGGCGAGACGCTGCCGCTGGCCGCCGGAAACATTGGAGCCGCGTTCGCCGACCGAGGCATCGTAGCCACCGGTCCGGTCCAGAATGAAAGCGTCCGCCTGGGCCATTCGGGCGGCCCGCTCCACCTCCTCATCCGTGGCACCGGGGCGTCCCAGTCGGAGATTTTCGCGAACGGATTCGTTGAAAAGAATGGTGTCTTGCGAGACCACGGCGATCCGGCTGCGAAGTTCCTGAGGGTCGAATTCCCGCAGGTCGATTCCGGCGAGGTGGACGCTCCCGCGGGTGGGATCGTAAAAGCGCAGGAGCAGATTTGTCAGCGTGGTTTTGCCCGATCCCGTGGCGCCAACCAGCGCGATCATCTCGCCGCGGGGCACGGTCAGTGAGACCTCCGTCAGGACCGGGCGATCTCCATAGGCAAAATCGACCTGACGGAACTCGATGAGACCGCCGTCCACGGGGACCGGCACGGGCGCGGCGGGTGTGGCGACTTTCGATCGGGCTTGCAGGATGGTTTCAAAGCGATCCAAGGCGCCATTTCCCTGCTCAATCTGGGCCCAGACCCGGCTGAGGTTTTTCAACGGCTGATAGAGCAGGAACAGGCTGCCGAGAAACGAGAAGAAGTCCCCGGAAGTCATGACCCGCCCCGTGCGTTGATTCAACCAGGCGATATAACCAAAAAGCAGCGCCACGCCGACGGCCCCGCAGAATTCGATCAACGGACCCGGGATTTCGCTGTTCCGCAGCAGTCGCATCGATTGACTGGCGATGCCTCGTGAAGTCTGTGCAAAGCGGGTGGTGGCAGCTTCCTGGAGGTTGTAGGCCTGAATGACCCGTTGCCCGGTGAAATTCTCCTGCATGACATCAACCAGTTCGGCGGTGTGTCCCTGTGCGGCGCGGTAGGCGCGGCGTACTTTCCGGCCAAAGATGACGATGGGAACAAGGCAGAGCGGAAACACCATCAGGGCGACTCCGGTCAATTCGGCTTGTTCCCAAACGAGATTCCCGACCAGAAAGAGGATGGTCAGGGGATCGCGGACCAAATTGGTGATGGATGTCGCCATGATCACCTGCAGGGAGGCGACGTCATTGGAAAGCCGGGAGATCAGGTCGCCGGTGCGTGCGGCACCGAAAAAATCGAGAGAGAGGGATTGGAGGTGGCGAAACAGTTTAACCCGCAGGTCGTGGAGGCTGAAGGTTGCCACCCAGCTGAAACAATAGGTGCTGAGATAGGCCCCCAGCCCCCGCAATCCCATCGCCAGGGGGATGGAGCCGACCAGAAACCAGAATCCGGTGGAATGGGCATCGAGATGGATCTGCGCCTGCCAAGCCAGCATTCGCCGTGCCAATCCCGGGAAATAGCGGGCGAGTTTCAGACTCCAGTCCACCGTTGCCCCCGCCTGCTGGGTGGGAAACAAGGCGTCGCTCACCAGTTTGACCGCGATGACCATCGCCAGGTTGCCGACAGCGAAGATTAATCCACAGAACATTCCGGCCAGCAGCCGCCCCCGGTAGGGGCGCATCAAGGGCCAGAGGCGATGATAAAGTGAGGTCACACAAAACGACTCAGGGGACCGGGTGCGGAAGGACGCCTGGTCGGGAGAAGGAGAACGCGGTAATCACGGTTCAGGGCGAGCGTCGCACGGAGAAACGTTTTTCGTCGGCGACGCCGAGCTCCAGAAGTTCACAATTCCGGTAAAGTTCGGTCTGGAAGGTTTTTTCACCGTCCACGGGCGATCGGGCGCGGGCGGTGGCCAGTTCCCGCAACGCGTAGACGTCGAGCGCGACCGGGTCCGTGCTGACCCACAGTTCATTCAGCGGCGAGGTATAGTGCAACTGGGTCCTTTCCTCGCCCCGGTACTGGCACAGCAGGGCATCGGTGAAGCACACGGCCAACTTGGGGTAGAGTTCGTCCAGAGCGCAGATTTCCGGCAGGGCTTCCGCCAGTCGGTCCGCGGAATCCTCAAAACGGAGAATGTTGTCCACCGAACCCAGCGCGAGATTCGCGATATGTCCGTTGACGCCTACGAGATTGTGGTTCAGCAGCGGGGTGACTGTGATGATCCGGGTGATATCGTGAGTGAGTAGCCGACTGACGTGGGATTTTCGTCCCAGGCGGCCGCCCGGACCCGTCGCGTTTTCCTGACGACCAAATTCCAGATCTCCGAAAACCAGTTTACCGGGTACCGGGGATTCGTAGGCTTTGGACTCTTCCCATCCGGTCGAATCAACGCTCTGGCACCGGACGCCGAGTTCTTCGGCCAAGCGGACAAAGCCGGCGTCCGCCAAATCGGATTGACGTCGGTCCCAGATGACGAGCTGCCGGGCCGGGTGCCCGCTGGCCAATAGCGATTCGATGAGGGCCTGAACCACGACGCGGCGCGTGCCTGCCTGGGCACCGGGGGCGCTGGTGACCTTGAATCCGACGATATCTTTGGGCCCCAGCCAGAGGCGCCAGGCGCCGGCTACCGTCCCGGCCGGACTTTGCAGTTTCAAGGCGTTTTCCACCAGGCGCCGTACGGCGGGGGCGGACGGGACAAAACTGGTGGTGGCGTCGGACTCGTGGGTGACGGTGATCTGGGCGCGGTTCGTCAAGGCCCCTTCCGATCTCGCTGGAGGGAGGGGCACTTCAGCCAGGCTGACCCCATGGATCACCCAAAGAATCAAAAGCAATCGACG